>JBEKDR010000017.1:0-54206 GCA_050014255.1 Bacteroidales bacterium
GCCTGGAATTATTCTTATGAAGCTCTCATAAAAAACAGAGAGTGTGTAATAGCTGTCCCGACAGTTGACATTTCTCAGAAGGTAGTTGAAATAGGAGGGTGCTCCGGTTCTGATACCGATAAATTCAAAAAATTTGAGCTCACACCACTTAAAGCAAAGTCAGTTGAGGCACCGTTGATCAAAGAGTGTCTTGCAAATATCGAATGCCGTGTAACGGATTATATTGAAAAATACAATATTTTTATTCTTGACGCAGTGCATGCATGGATAGATTCCGACCGAAAGGAGCGTCGCACTATACATGCTAATGGAGACGGAACATTTGTAGTTGATGGTAGAACCATAAATAATCGCAAGTTAATGATTCCAAAACTTCCTCCGGGAGTCTAGGTCCGGAGTAAGACATTGACGATCAATTGTTTTACTATTTTTGTTGTACTTGATACTAATACTTATATAAAATTGAAAATTTTTGTGTATGGTTTTTTTAATGTTATTGTCGGTTTTTCAAATCTGCTTTATTCCAGGATTCATAATTTATGTTTTTTTAAACAGGCATTCTAATGATTCAAAAGTTTTACTGATCCCGGTTTTTTCTTTTGCTTTAAGTTTAATTATCAACTATATTTTTGTTTCGTCTCTGGCATATTTCAACAGTTATACAAGACTGGCACTAATAATTCTGCTATTAATTGAATTCATTGTCCTGGCACTACTTTTTGTTTCACGAAAGATAAACATTAGAAGTTGTAATATTAAAATGATTTTAGCGGAAACGTGGCAGGATATTAATTCTTTGTACAACCGCCGAAAATCCAAATATGGCTTTCTAGAATTTGTATTTTTCATATTTTCAGTTTTATTGCTGATTTTTTTATTGGCTATATTTATTAATAATGCCGGGAAGATTTTTAATGCCTGCGATGCAGTGGTTTCCTGGAATAGATGGGCAGTTGATTTTTATAATAACAGAATCCCTTCAGGCACATGGCATTACCCTCAACTTATTCCTGCAAACTGGTCAATTGCATATGTTTTATCAGGATACCCATTGCAGTTTATTCCCAGAGGGATGATGCCCATATTCCTGATATTAATGGTTTATTCATTTATTATACTGGGGATAAAACAAAGGTCAATCATTTACTTTCTGTCTTCAATTTTTCTTTACCAGACTTTAATGAGATTTTATTGGACTGATGGATATGTTGATGTGCCTGTGGCATTTTTCTCAATACTTATTTATATCTGTCTCATTTTGACAAAAGAAGAAAGTAGTGAAAATGATAAAAAGAAATATATTATATTAAGCTTCCTAATTGCATGTGGATCAGCAGTAACGAAACAAGCGGGGATCTTTCTGATAATGGTATACCCAATACTTTTGTTGATTTTTACAAGACATAATTTTGAATGGACTTTTCGAAGAATTGTAAAGTTTTGCTGTTTCTGTCTTGGCATGATTATTATTATAGTCGTGCCTTTCTATTTACACGCTGAAACAGCAATCAGAAGGGGGTTAGAGAGTTCAGAAATAAATTTTCTTACAAATGGTATTTATAATGGAGCATCTTATCCTGAAAGGTTTATTGGCGCATGCCGGTTATTCACTACTGCCTTTTCAAGCAAATTACTGTTTTTGATTGGCCTCTTTTTGTTTGTTCTTTCTCTGGCCGATAAAACTTCTCGGATATTGAACCTATCAATTGTGATTCCATACTTTTTCATCTGGGCCATGTTTTTTTCTTATGATTTGAGAAATCTGGCAATAATGTTCCCTTACTTTTGCCTTGGCACAGGAGTTGGTTTTGATATAATTTTAAAGAAAACGAAAATCGCCGCTTATATTAAATGAATAGCATAAAAAAAAGGAGGGGAATTCTTATAAAATCAGCTAAAGCAGCTATATATGCTTTGCTTGCTATAGGTGTTATTTTTTCTGTGAAAAACTTAACATTAGAGGATCTGATAAAAAAACAGATTGAGAAGGAAAAAAAGATTGGCGATGAAGGAGTAAATCAAAGATTATATTTGTATAATGCACAGTTCCCTATAGATAAGTTTATTGTTACAAATTATCAGTATTTAGGGTATTTGCCGGACCTCAGAAAATATGATATGGAGTATGTCTTGAAAGATCTTGACCCTGCCAGTCTGATATTTAACGATAGCACTGTTGGCTTTATTCTATGGACTCCATATAATTCATTAAAATTGGCTGATTTTATAGAAACAGGAATAAAATCAGGACAATACAAAGAGCTTTTTAATTATAATGGTTACCGGTTTATAAAAATTCGTTAAATAATAAACCAATGAATGTACCCATATTAATCCCGGCATATAATCCCGACAATTTATTGGTTGAGCTGGTAGACAGATTAATTGAATTGGATATAACTGAAATCATTATTGTTGATGATGGTTCTGATTCAGATTCTAAAGAGATTTTTAATCAGATTAAAAATAAAAATTGTTGTCAGCTTTGTACTCATGCAGTTAATTTAGGCAAAGGGCGTGCAATTAAAACGGGATTGAACTATGCTCTTGATAACTATCCGGACCTCATTGGGGTTGTAACAGCTGATGCAGATGGGCAACATTTGCCTGAAGATATTTTAAAGGTTCAAAAAACATTAATTGAATTTCCTGATAACCTGATTCTGGGTTGCAGAACTTTTGACAAGAATATACCCTTTAGAAGCAGATTGGGAAATGAAATTACAAAGAAAATATTTTACCTGCTGGTTGGCATTAAGGTATCAGACACTCAAACAGGTCTCAGGGGTATTCCTTTCAAATATATCCGGGAATGCTTAAAGATGGATGGTGAAAGATATGAATATGAAATTAACATGTTAGCCTCCAGCAAAAAGAATAAAATGGCAATAAAGGAAACTCCCATTGAAACTGTTTATATTGACCAGAATCGGTTATCTCACTTTAATCCGGTAATTGATTCCATCAGAATCTATTTTGTACTATTTCGTTTTATACTGTCATCTTTAACAACAGCGCTAATAGATTTCACTGTCTTTATCATTTGTTTTTCTTTGGGGCTGAATATATTACTCAGTATTATTTCTGCACGTCTCATTGCCGGAAATTACAATTTTATAATTAATAAAAAGATTGTATTCAGGAGTGAATCGAATTTAGTACTATCTCTTGTAAAATATTGGGCTCTCGTGGTCCTGCTTGGTTCAATTTCTTATTTAGGAATACAATCTTTGGTTACCTACATAAACCTGAATGCAATATTATCGAAAGCAATAGTTGAAACTCTTTTGTTTATTGTAAGTTTTGCTGTTCAACGTGAGTTAATTTTTTATTCAAAGGAGAACACAAAATGAACAATACAGATTGAAATGCTTATTATTCAGATAATCGGAACTTAATTCCGGTTTTGGATGATTAATTTTATCAGGCCAGCTATGGTTTAGCTCAAAGGCTTTTCTAATTGCCCGACATATCATTTCGTAAATCCAAATCTATAATTTACCCCGAAAATGATTCTTTGAGATGATTTATAACCCATTGAAGAACCATTTATGTAATTAAAATCACTATGTCCAAAACTATATTTCAATGTCAGGCCAATTTGTTTATTAACAAGCCCTTCGGCTGAAAAAAATTGATTGAAAGGATTATATTTTGAAACCATTAATCCGTATCTGAAACTAAAATCTGATTTATTACCAAATCCTGAACCGACACTGAATTCATTTATAAGCAGGGGAAATGTTGCCGGAAAATTGAATCCATAAGCATATTTCAGATCCAGAATATCTCGTCTTCCAAGCCTCAGAGAGCCTTCCGGCATAATAGGTGAAAACCATGTTCCATTATCAAATGTTGTTGCATCAATTGGCTTTTGGGGTATCCACCTCAGGTTCCCGACATGAACTCCCATCCCTATTCCTATCCAGTTCCAGTCGTACTTAAGGTAAGGGTTCACCCCAATAAGAAAATCTGAATTTTCCTGCTGTTTTGTCAGATTTATTACTTTATCGGTTCCACCATATAAATTAATCCCTTTTGTGGTTATTAGCTTCTCTTTTTTTGTAATAACAGAAATTCCTGCTCCTGCCATTTGAAACTCATGCTTATAATCTTCTGTAGTATATGTGGTCCCACATTGGCCATGTTGTGGATTATATTGTACTTCATTATAAATATTCCCAAACGATGTCCCAATATCAATTCTTTTGTATTTTTTTACTCCGTTCTGATAAAAATCTTTTATTGACCTGAACGACCTGGTTGAGTCCGGGAAGAAAGTCTGAGATATCAGAAATAGAGGTAAAATAAAAAAAGAAGTGGCAGCCAGCCGAAACTTCACTATCGTTAATGATTTAAAAACATGGTACGCCATGAGCAATATTGCAGGAATAAATTTTAGATCCAGAGAGATCATTTCGAAGGGAGTAAAAAGCCCATGAATAACAAATATCAGAACAGAAACAGCTACAACATATGCAATTGATTTATTAAGAGACGGCTCAACTATTAAACTCTGTTTTTTAGCAGATCTTACATACTTTTCATATACCAACAACATAAGGCCGCAAACAAATCCGAAAATCAATAAAAACCACTGGAACAACCGCACCCCCAAAAAAGAATTATTGCTAAAATTGGACGAAGCAGGATCGCGCAGAAATTCAATTGAAAACCTGAAAATAAAAAATAGAAAGAGAGAGAAAAGAAGAATACTGCCATTCTTTTTCCAAATATTTCTTGTGCGCCAGACAATATATGCCATAGTAATGAAGAAAATCGCTTCATAAAGCTGAACTGGATGAACATGGAGAGAAAACGCTGCATTTTCATCAATCATACCATTAACCCAGTGATGAAAATGGGCATCTGTTCCCCTGGGGTATTGAACACTCCATGGCAGATCAGATATTCTCCCGTAACAACATCCGTTTAAAAAACATCCAATTTTCTGAATACCGAAACCTATGGGAGCAATCCAGGCATATAGATCTACAATAGGTTTTCCTATACCAAAAAACTTTTGAGAAAACATTAATCCTGCCAGACCAAAAATTAACCCGCCAATGGCAGATCTGCCCGTATACTTTTCAGTAAATCCGGTTCTGAAAACCTGGCTCCATGCAGAAATTGGAATAATAGACAGTCTTGATCCGATTATTGTCAATAATGAAACTGTAGTCAACATCAATAAAACAGACCGCAAGGGAATTTTTCGTCTTATGCTGAATACGATAAATAGCGCAAACGTTACAGCAAAAGCCAATACATAAAAAGTAGCGAAATAAAATTCCGGATTTGGTAATGCTATTTTCATAATGTTGAAGGTCTAAAAAACTAAAAGTTCATGAAAAATAGAGCGCCAAAATATTAGAATACACTATGTTATCAAAATTAAACTTTTACTAAATAGTATGCAAATTTATTTTAGAAACATTTTAATCAGCACACTCGTACATATAGGAGGAAAGAAGAATATGGTCCTGCAGAATAATTCTTATGAAAGTAACCACAGCGGGAAGCTTTGTCAGATCTCATAATTCAAAAGCCGGGCGTAATGACCGCATTTTCCTGGTCTGATTAAACCGAATATATAATTCGTAACAAAACAACAAGTATTTAACTCCGTTATTAGTATTCAATTTATAGCGATCAAAGGTGGCCAAGGTTATTGACATCCCCAATCAGGTAAATAAAATTGCGATGATCCTTTTTATAGATTAAATTTGATATTGAAATAAATAGATCTCCGATGTCAAGCATTATTGAAGGATACAATTATGACATCTTTATAAGCTACCGCCAGAAAGACAACAAACACGATGGATGGGTAACAGAGTTTGTTGATAACCTGAAGGGAGAGCTTGAATCAACATTCAAGGAGGAGATAAGTGTTTATTTTGACATCAATCCGCATGATGGACTGTTAGAGACCCATGATGTAAATGCTTCTTTGAAAGATAAACTGAATTGTCTGGTCTTTATCCCAATTATATCACGCACATATTGTGATCCCAAGTCATTTGCATGGGAACATGAGTTCAAAGCATTTGTTGAGCAGGCCTCTCAGGATCAGTACGGATTGAAGATAAAACTGCCCAATGGAAATGTAGCAAACAGGGTACTGCCTGTTCGGATATATGACCTGGACACTAATGATATCAAATTATGTGAATCCATTCTGGGAGGAGTTCTTCGTAGTGTTGACTTTATTTATAAATCTGCAGGAGTCAATAGACCATTACGATCGAAAGAAGAAAAACCACAAGACAATCTAAACTATACGCTATACCGAGATCAGATCAACAAGGTAGCTAATTCAATTAAAGAAATTATAACTGCAATAGGACAATATATTCCACAAAAAGAAGAAGTACCAAAGGAAGTTTTTAAACCAATATCATTACCTCGAAAAAGTAATAAAACAAAAATCATCATTGCAATTGTTTTTGTTCTTGCATTGATTATGCTTGGGTATTTCTTAATTCCGAAATTTTCTAAACCACAAGAACAGCTTGAAAAATCAATTGCTGTTTTACCTTTTACTAATCTTAGTAATGACCCTGAGCAGGAATATTTCAGTGATGGTATCGTGGAAGCAATTCTAGATCACCTTTTCAAAATAGGAGAATTAAAGGTAACATCCGGCACATCAACAAAAAGATATAAAAATACAGAACTCTCAGTAAAGGAAATTGGCAGGGAATTAGGTGTCTCCTCTATTTTGGAGGGCAGTGTACAAAAAATGGGGAACGATGTAAGGATAACAGCCCAGCTAATTGACGCAAGAACTGATGTACACTTGTGGTCCGAAACATATGATAGGAACATCTCTGATATCTTCTCAATTCAGTCCGAAGTGGCTCAAAATGTTGCCAGGGAGTTAAAAGCAACATTAACTTCAAAAGAGAAGGGACAAATTGAAAAAAATCAGACAAAAAATGTGGAAGCTTACAATTTATATTTACAAGGCAGATTTTTCTGGAATACAAGGACAAAAGATGGACTTAACAGAAGTTTAGAATATTTTGAAAAGGCGATAACCACTGATCCTGATTATGCACTGGCCTATTCCGGGCTGGCTGATGCTTATTTTATTCAGGCATATTGGGGTTGGATACCATGGAATGAAGGTGTTGCCAAATCTAAAGAATCAGTTTTACGGGCATTGGATATCGACAAGAATCTTGCAGAAGCACATACTGTATTTGGAGCTCTTTTAAACTATAAGGAATGGAAATGGGAGGAGGCCCGGAAAGAATTACAGCGTGCCATAGAACTAAATCCAAACTTTGTAACTGCTCATCATTATTATTCAGAATTACTCAATATACTAAGACAAAATGATGAAGCTCGTAAACAGATTAATATTGCATTGCAGCTTGATCCATTTCTACCGGTATTGCATAATTTAAGTTCAGGTTATTTTTATGACGAAGGCAAGCTCAATGAAGCACTTGATGAATGTCTTGTATTACAGGAACTTGATCCTGAATTTTATAATAGATCTTTCTATCGGAGAGAATTTAACATATATTATAAGCAGAAAGAGGACCTGAAAGCACTGGAGGCTCTGCAAAAAGCTTTGTATATGGATACCTTAAAAGTAATTAATCCGAATGCGGTGAAAGATATTTACAACAGATTAGGAATGGACGGCCTATGGAATTGGCTGATTGAATCGGAACTTAAAAAATCAAATCGCAAACCTCTTATATTGGCTGAAGAGTACTCGAAAATTGGTAAGAAAGAGGAAGCATTAAACTGGCTGGAAAAAGCATTTGAAAACCCACCGCCCGGTTTTGCCAATATCAATAATGATCCCGATTTGGATAACCTGCGTTCAGAACCAAGATTTCAGGCTATCATTAAAAAAATGGGATTGTCAGAATATGCAAAGAAAGAGGAATAAAAGGCTTAGCATTTAAAAATAAAAAAATAGCTTTAAGAGCAGGGAATGCTATCTTTAAGAGCAGGGTATGTCATAAAGAGCATTATCGACTAATTGCCACAGACTTCTGTTTAAATTTAAACAGATTATCATAAAATCGATGAAAAACCCAGCGTAAACCTGGCGCCAACTTTGTAAGGTTGGATTGAAGCCTAATGATCTTTGAATTTTTAATGTCTGACAGATAAAACATCATGATTTTAAGGTCAGAATCCGAGTAGACATTAAATATTCGATATTTTAATGTCTGGCGGATAAAATATCAGGTTTTTAAGGTCAGAATTCGAGCAAACATTAAATATTTGATTTTTTAATGTTTGTTAAGTAAAAAAATCGTACTTTTGGGGTCAGAAATTGATTAACCATTAAATAAAATAAGAAAATGCCTGAGATACTATATGCGATAAACCCAGACAGAAATGTTCCTTGGAATGATATTCCACCGTTGCCAATTAGAAAAGAACTCTATCAAACAATAGAAATATTTGAGAAACTTGGAGAAGCAAAAGCAGCATTAGCAAGACTACAAGGCCGTAGTGTTATAATTCCAAATCAAGGGTTATTAATTAATACCATAAGCTTACAGGAAGCAAAGATTTCGAGTGAGATTGAGAATATATTTACAACAGATGATGACCTATACAAAGCATATAGCGATAAAAACACTGAGACAAAAGGAGCTTCAAAAGAGGTATTAAGATATCGAGAAGCTCTTTGGTCTGGATATAACTATTTAAAAAATAACGGGCAGTTTGATCAAAGCTATTTTATTCAGGTGTTTCAGGAAATAAAGCAAACAAAAGATACGATTCGTCCATCATTTTTGAACACAACTATTAAGCAAGGAGGCACTGGACCGAATGCAGGTCAAGTAATCTATACTCCGCCCAGAGACTTGGCAGTAATTCAAAATCGGTTAGATAATTTAATAAACTTCGTGAATGATGATGAACAATTTAAAGTTGATCATCTACTTAAAATGGCAATTGCTCATTTTCAGTTTGAGGCTATTCACCCATTCCGCGATGGAAATGGCAGAATCGGACGCGTATTCAATATCAATTATTTGACGAACAAAAAACTATTAGATGTTCCAATATTATTCCTCAGCAGATACATTTTAGATCATAAAGATGATTACTACTCCGGATTACTGGGGGTCTCTCAGAGAGGTAACTGGAAAAACTGGTTATTATTTATGTTGAGAGCTTTTGAAAGTACCTCAAACGATACCTTCAACAAGATTAATGACATTGTAACTGCGAAAGACTTAATACTTGAACACATAAAGAAAGATGATAAAAAGTTACGAAACCCTGAAGTTCTGGTAGAATTTCTGTTTATCCAACCCTTTATCAAAGTGAAACACCTGGTAGAAGCAAGAATTTATGCCGAAAATACAGCCAGAGATTATTTGAATAAGTTGTGTGAAATGCACGTGCTTGAAAAGAAGGAAATAGAAGGCCATCATTATTACTTAAACCTTGAATTGTACCGAATACTTTCGGAATAATCCCCAATATAATCAGTTATAAGGTGAACACTATTTATAATTGTCTTATGTTCCCTCGATCAAATACTGGTGTTTTCGTTAAAGCAGGGCAGAATTGATTTCAAATGTTCTTTCAGGATCTATACTAGACAGATAATGTTACGTAACTATCCCTTTATTGCCGTGCCGTTTACAATATTTATGATAAAGTTATAGAAATATCGAATTGGCTACAAATATATTTTGTGTTATTAGTCTACGGCAAATGACCTAATGAACACTAATTTGTTTATTACGATAAGTAAAAAAAATTGTAATAAACCTTTATAAAGACTAAATTTGATAATGAAATAAATAAACCTCTAATGTCAAGCATTATTGAAGGTTATGAATATGACATTTTTCTGAGCTACCGCCAGAAAGACAACAAAGGCGACAGGTGGGTCAGTGAGTTTGTCGAGGCGCTGAAAACGGAACTGGAATCAACATTTAAGGAAGAGATTAGCGTCTATTTCGACATCAATCCTCATGACGGACTTTTAGAAACACACGATGTGGATGCCTCACTGAAGGATAAACTGAAGTGTCTGGTCTTTATTCCTATCATTTCACGCACATATTGTGATCCCAAGTCATTTGCCTGGGAACATGAGTTCAAAGCATTTGTTGAACTGGCCTCTCAGGATCAGTACGGATTGAAGATAAAACTGCCCAATGGAAATGTAGCAAGCAGGGTCTTGCCGGTGCGCATTCACGATTTGGATAATGCCGATATTAAGGAATGTGAGTCTGTACTTGGAGGTGTATTAAGAGGAATTGAGTTCATTTATAAAGAACCAGGAGTGAACAAACCACTCACGTCTGATTATGATGAAAAGAAAAATTTAAACAATACAAAATACAAGATCCAGATAAACAAGGTCGCCAATGCCATTAAAGAGCTTATTTCTGCGATAGTACAATATGGTCAAAAGCCTGAAGAAGTACCTAAGGAAGGTTTTAAACCATTTTCAGTACCTCAGAAAAATACTAAACCAAAAACAATTGTTGCATCTGTTATAATACTTGCACTTATTGTTCTTGGCTATTTCTTAATCCCAACACTTATTAAACCAAAAGAACAGCTTGAAAAATCCATAGCTGTCCTTCCATTCATAAATGACAGCCCCAATGATAGCAATCAGTATTTCATAAACGGATTTATGGAGGATGTATTAAATCATCTTCAGACAATAAAAGACCTGCACCCTATATCATCAAGAACTTCGGCTGAAAAGTACCGTAAGACAACTAAATCAATTCCTGAGATTGCAAAAGAGCTGAGTGTAAACTACATTGTTGAGGGGGATATGCAAAGGTATGGCAACAATATCCGCCTAAGTGTAAACCTTTTCAAAGCGCTTAAAAAAGAGCTGAAACTATGGGGGAAGACATACGAAAAAAAGATAAATGATGCAACGGATATTTTCAGTCTGCAAAGCCAGATAGCTCAGTCAATAGCTACAGAATTGGAAGCAGTGATAACACCTCAGGAAAAACAACTTATTGAGAAAACTCCAACATCAAGCCTGACTGCTTATGAAGATTATATCTTAGGAATGAATTATGCTGGCAGGTACACTAAAGAAGACTGGAATCTTGCTCTGCAATACTTTGAAAAAGCAAAAGAAATAGACCCTAATTATGCGCTTGCATATGTTGGTATATCAAACGTCTGGATTGGGCGTGAGATATTCTCATTAGCAACTCCTGAAGAAGTGGCACCGATAGTAAAAACAAATACTGCAAAAGCCTTTGAATTAGATAGTACTTGTTCAGAAGTATATATTGCTTTAGGTCAAGCTCAGTTTTTTATTGACTATGACTTCAAAGGTGCTGAGGCATCAGAAAAAAAAAGCATTTCACTTAATCCTAACAATTCGGGTGCACATTTTGCCTATGGAGGTTTGTTGAGTCTTTTAGGACGATCTAAAGAAGCATTAGAGCAGTATGAGATAGCTTTAAAACTTGACCCGATGAATATAAATATTAAAGCAGATTATGGTTTAGTTTTATATTGTGCAGGTAGATATAATGATGCCATTACTATATTTCATGAAGTACTTAAAGATAATCCTGGTAATGGTTTGGCCTTAGATAATCTTCCAGTTGCACTTCATGAGGCTGGAAGGTATAGTGAAGAACTTGAAGCATGGAAACTGGATTACAGCACCTGCACCTTTTTCAATGGCTTTGCAAATGTTTTTGATCAGGGTTATGCTAACGAAGGTTTAATTGGTGCATTGAATCTTCAGGCTGATAGTCTTGTAAAGCAGTCAAAGACAAAGTTTATCGAGCCTTGCGAAATTGCACTACTTTATGCTTGTGCCGGTAATAAGAAGCGAACATTAGAAATGTTGGAAAAGGATTATGAAGTTCACGATCCAAATTTACCCGGTATACTAAGATACCCTGTCTTTGAATTTATTCATGATGAGCCTCGATATCAGAATCTATTTCATAAGATCAACCTTCCGTACAAACCTTAAAGATTTATTACTCGCCATTCCAGGCAGCAAAAAGTGTTGAGGATAATAGGACACTTTATACTCAATATGTAACAGCACGATTTGCTGATCAGAATCATCGTTTATTGAGTAATCTTGTAAACGAAATCCAGGACTTATCTAAAGTGCTTAAAAAGGTTTAAAGACCCATAGCATGGTAATCTAATCACAAATTAGGATTACTAATCTCTTTGCAAATAACTCAACTGCATGCGTTTTTCCTCTTTACAGGATGCCTCCTGCTATTGAATTATTTCAGCCTGATATATTTTTCAACTGAATAAACCTTTTCATCCGGTTTCCCTGTCGTATCGAGACGATGATAAACCTGGAAAAGTGTGTCATTCCTTAAATCAAGCTTCATTTTGATTGTCTGTCCTTCGTATGGTCTGTTGAAATGATAAAGTATAGTTTCTTCATAATTATTTCCGTCAAGAGTATATGTCCCGAAACCATAGTTATCTGTGGTTATTGAATTTTCAGTCCATCTTCCGACAAACATAAAATTCTTTTTTGACCATGTTTTAAATTCTTTACCAACAAGAACTCCCGGATAGGAGGTTTCAGTCTTCCCGTTCGTAACGCTTTGTGTTTCTATCAGTTGCCAGGCACCCTCTATTGGTGATTTTTTTTCCTGCGCACAACTTCCCGTTATCAATACAATAACAAGAATTAAATAAACTGTCTTTTTCATGAATACATGCATTAGATGTTAAATTAAAATGAAACAGAGTTTTGTTCCCTAAAATTACACCAGAAAAATTCAAAGTCAAATTTATCTGCCGAGTTCCTGATTATCTCATACCATTAGTGTCCGTTAAAAATTATATATCTTTTTTTAAGTAATGAGTAAATCGTGGTTGTGGAACTTTTGAGTGCTCAAAGGAGGCGGATGCGGTCTTTGCGGTTAATGGATTTCTACTTTTTCGACAGTCCCAATGAGGTCAAGATATTAGCCATTTGTGCCATGGTTAATTATCAAATGACCCTGTTTTCACCGTTCGACATGGTTTTGTATGCTGTAGACCCTTTTCAGACCTGAATCAAAACCTGCTCCGTCTACCCGGTCTCCGGTGGGCCGGATTGTACTAACCTTTCCTTCTATTTCCCAGCGTAAAATGACGATAGATCTTCCTTAGTTATTCCTTAGCGGGGTTTTAAAAAGATACTGTCATTAACCGGTTTATTTAATTCTACCTTTGTTATTGTCGTAGACAAATTAAATTGTCCGCCGGCCATGTCCATATCCATTTTATATGGCATGGTAAACCCGTCAGTCTGCCTGTAATCGGAGAAGTTGATAATATTTTCCACCATCTGGCCCTGCATTTCTGCCTGTTGAACAGATTTTAGCAGATAGAATGTACCAGGATCAAAAAAATATAATGATGATGTACTATCAGGAGCAGTCAGTTTAATTTTAAAAGCATTCACTTTAGCTATAGTATCAGTCCCCATTAATTCAGCCTTATATCCGTTTTCAGCATAATTTATAAAAGGAGCGCCGACAATAATCTGAGCTTTTCCTGAATTGTACTGTGCTGCAGGCATATCTTCAGCTGCAGTCCCGCCCGACATGGGATTAATGCTCCAGCCGCCTTTGTCGGTATAGCAATTTGTCATAGTACTGCCATTAACATCCAAATCCTGCTTCATACCTTTTCCGTTCAGAACAGTCATTTTGCCGGCGATTTGCATACCCATAACCTCTGTAGAGGTTTCTGAATAGACAGAAGTGATTTTACTTAACAGATCTTTTCCTCCTATCGCCTTAACATATTTGCCTATTATTTCATCAGCTGTCTGAGCTGATGCAGAAGTAGCCAGGAGCAGCGCCAGAGCTGCCATTGCAACTGATTTGTAAGTTTTCATTTTCATTTAAATTATCAATTGAATACTATATTATTATTACATTTTTTAAAGAATTATAAATATAGTCATAATAATGCAGAAGTAATACATTGTACTTGCGAAAGTCAGAAATCTTGACCACACCTGGCCGATAATTTTACAATTAAGACACAATGCTATAGTACAATTATTTAACCCGGGTCATTGATGGACAATTTTCTGAGCCAGGAGATGGTCAGTGATATTGGCTTTTTCAGACTTTAATCCTGCCAGGCTTGATGAAGGGCGCTGGCTTTTCCACAAAAGGTCCTTTTGAATTTATTTGAAAACCTGCAGCACTTATTTAAATAGGATGTCTATTATAAAATAAATATTATCAATTTAATACCAGCAAAGTGAAAAAAATATTTACAGCAATCTTGCTTACAGGACTTTCCTTTGGAACAGCATTTCCCCAAAGTGTTAACAAATCTAAACTTGACAGCTTGTTCAACATTCTTGCTGAAAAAAACAAAGCAATGGGTAGTCTGACAATATCAAAAAATGGAACTGTACTTTACACCAAAGCAATTGGTTACAGTTTTATTTCAGACAATGAAAAAAAACCTTCTACAAATATTACAAAATATAGAATTGGTTCTGTATCTAAAATGTTTACGGCAACAATGATTTTCCAATTGATAGATGAAGGTAAAATCAAACTCAATACGACTTTAGACACTTTTTTCCCGCATCTCCCAAACGCAAAGAAAATTACAATTGGTAATTTACTTAATCATAGAAGCGGGTTACATAATATTACTGAACATCCTGACTATATGACCTGGATGACACAGCCAAAAACACAAGCTGAAATGCTTGCAATTATATCTAAAGACACGGTTGATTTTCAGCCAGATGAAAAAACCTATTACAGTAATACAAACTATATTGTTTTGGGATATATTATTGAGAAAATTTCCAACCGGGCATATTCAGAAGAGTTGAACAAACGGATTACTTCGAAGATTGAACTTTCAGACACATACTTCGGCAGCAAAACAAATGTCAAAAACAATGAAAGCTATTCCTATAACTATAAATATAAATGGGAACAGCAACCTGAAACCGATATGAGTGTTCCGGGCGGAGCAGGAGGTATAGTTTCAACACCAACAGACTTGACAAAGTTTATTGAGGCATTATTTTCTTTAAAGTTGGTTTCACAAAATAGTCTTGCTCAAATGAAAATCATAACTGAAGGAGAAGGAATGGGGATGGAACCAATACCATTCGATAGCAGAAAAGGCTTTGGATTTGAAGGAACTATTGACGGATTTGTTTCTAATTTGGCATATTATCAGGAAGATAGTTTAGCAGTAGCTTATTGTACTAACGGTCAAATTTATCCATGGCCTGAGATTTGGGCAGGCGTATTAAATATTTATTTTGGGAAAGATTATTCAATTCCATCGTTAAATACTTTGTCATTAAGAGCAGAAGACCTGGATAAATATCTTGGTATTTATTCAAACAATCAGATTCCCCTGAAATTAACAATATCAAAAGAAAATCTGACACTAATTGCACAAGCAGCAGGACAAGATTCTTTTCCACTTGAAGCTACTGCGGAAGGCGAATTCAAATATTATCAGGCTGGCATAGTCTTGAAATTTAACAAGGAGAAGAACGAGCTGACTTTAGAACAAGGAGGAGGTAGTTATTTATTCACAAAGGACAAATAACGATATAAGAATGGTATTAACTATCACTGACCTTTGTTTATATTTAAACAGATTGTAATAAAATCCATCAAAAAGCTGGCGCCAACTTTGTAAGGTTGAGGTTAAGGCTGAGAAAATCATTTCGGAGTTCTCAACCTCAACCTCAGCCTCAACCTCTACTTAAGCGACCCATTGATTATGAGTGTTGAAGCATAACGATCTCTCGCCATACTCAGATTCAATGGAATTGAAAGGTTCAATTTTTTTTTTACCCATGAAAGATTTCTGTTTATCTGTTGTTTAATCTTGTGATTTATATTTTCAAAAGTTTTCTCAGTATGCCCTTCTTTTAACAGACCTAATATAAACGGACCAGGATTTAATCCCGGTGAAGCTGCCAGCTTCTTAAAAGAATTCAAAAGCAAAGTTGATCAAGAAGCCTGGATCTATTCGCATAGATAGCGTTTGGCTTTGCGTATTCCGTATTCAGGCATGAAACCTGCAGAAAAGCAGAATTTTTTCTTTTAATTGACTAAAGGCAACCAATTAAAAGGAGCCTACAGTTTTTTCCTTTGAGCCGGTTTAATTGAATCATTATGAACAATCTCGCGAGCTATATTATAGTTTTGGTCATAAATAAGAGTATCTGTTGTTGTCCCCTGAACAATGATTATCTCATAAGTGATGATGTTATTTTTAACAACCCGTGTTGCCTGATTAATAATGAAACCGGCATAATGCCTGGTTATAAAATCAGTTATTGGTGCCTTAAGCTCAACAATCAGAATGGGAGTGCGGTCATATTTGTCAGCTATTACTATGTTGGTCTGCGAATTAACTACAAGTGCAGTCATTAATAAAAGCAAAAGCAATAAAGTTTTTTTCATAAAGATTTACTATTGATATAGTACTGCAAAGATGGACCTTTAATTTATTTAAAGTGTTGTATAACAAACTAAAAAGTTTACATGATTCACATCTTCTCCTAAACAAGATAATTCTTCAGTTTACCTGAAAACATTGAGAAGCAAGTGGTTTATCAGTAAATTGTTATGGTGTAAGGCATTGGATTGAAGAAATAAGTGCAAAAGCCGTCCTTATTTGACCACTTAAAAATCAGGTCTGATTTCACTAAACATCTATAATAAAAAAACAATCATTTAACTCCGGGTTTGGGTGGTCAATTTATTCCTGCCAACTATTAGGTGGATACCTGATAATTCCACCTTATGGTTTTTCCTTTTTCAATTCAATTACGGTAATCTCAGGTAAAATTCCAACTCTCCCCGGGTAACCAATAAATCCCAAACCTCTGTTTACATATAAATACTGATTCTTTTCCTGATACAAGCCAGCCCATTCCTTATATATGTACTGGATTGGGCTCCACTTAAAACCAGGGACTTCTACTCCAAATTGCATCCCGTGGGTATGTCCCGATAAGGTAAGATCAATGTTGGGATACTTTTTAGTTACTTCTCTTCCCCAATGTGAAGGATCATGTGAAAGTAAAATATTAACAGGACAGTAATTAATATTCTCTGTTGCTTTTACCAGACTGCCATAATTGGAAAACACATGGCTACCGCAATTCTGAACACCGATTACCGCAATTTTTTCTCCATTTTGCTCAATATAATGGTGCTCATCCCAAAGTAAATTCCAACCCATCCGGCTATGAATTTTTCTTAGCTCATTAATGTCATTTTCTTTATCTTCTATATTTCCCCATTTTGAATAATCACCATAATCATGATTTCCGAAAATGGAAATTACCCCGTGTCTTGCTTCAATTTTTTTCAAAATGTCTATATATAGCAACGCTTCCTCATGCCTGTAATTAACAAGATCACCTGTAAAAAATACCACATCCGGTTTTTGTTCATTAATTATATTAACAGCCCGGGTTAGCGGTTTAGTAGTTAAAAAACTGCCTGTGTGAATATCTGAAACCTGGACTATTTTGAAATCATCAAATGAACGGGGAAGACCAGGTAAGATGAGGCTTAGTTTCCTTGTCTGGTATTTATATGGATTGTAAATCATTCCATAAATCATGCTGAAGAATGGAATTGAGGCAATAAATAACCCGGTCTTGATAATAAATTCAGACCGACTTAGAGAATTAGCTTGACGGACAGTTTCTTTGTGTTCCGGGCTTTTAAACAAGGAAGAGATCTTTATTAACAACCAGTGAAAAAATCGGACTAAATCATCAACAAGAACAAATAGGTCCAGAACAATTTTTGAAATAATGAGAATAATCAAAAGAGCGAAACTATATGTTCTAAAATATATATTCCAGCTATGCCAGTCAGTATATTGCGTAAGAACGATTAACGCAAAACAAAAGCATGAAACAAACCAATAAAGAGTATTTATCCAACGAATTGCAGTTTGCGAATAGTCTCTGGTTACAAATCGGAATGCCTGAAAGGCATATAAATCAATAAGTAATAAAATAATAAAGAAGATCATGATATGAGCATTGATATAAAGCATGAATATTGAAATTAATTTTAAAAGGATCTCATATAAAAATTATAATTATCGTTCAATTGCATTCTTAAAAGTAATTAAAAATTTAAGATCAGTCCTTATTTCCCAGTTTCAAAATCCGGTCAGATAACACTAAACATACATAACACTTTCTACAATGGTTTAAATCATCAGACTTTGAAATCCAACATGAATTTGTTCCGTAAACAGATAAATCAAAAATAAATTTTATTTTTACAGGCTTAAAAAAGAAAAAGTATTTTAATAACCTTATAATCTTAATTAAGATGAACATGAAAATAATGAGAAAAATTGCAGGGATTATTATCGTCTCCACTATTATCGGTGCAAACCTCAATGCTCAGACACGGAATGATGTGATTGATGCTTACAATGAAGGAGCGAAAACCATGCAAACTGATTTTAAAACTGCTATTGAAGCATTTGAGAAAGTAGTAGTTCTATCTGATCAGGTTGGGGAAACAGCTGCTGACCTGAAACAAAAAGCCGTACAGGTGTTACCTGGATTATATGTCAGGCTTGCCTCTAACTCCCTGAACGAAAAAAAACCGGCATCGGAGACCATTAAAGATGCAAAAAAAGCCATGGCTGCAGCTGAAAAATATGGAAGCGCAACTAATAAAGAAAATGCCTCAAAGATATTGGTACAAGGTTATTACAATTTGGGCACTGAATTTTTTACAACGAAGGATTATAAAAATGCCCTTCTGGCTTTTGACAGCCTTCTAGTAATCAATCCTGCTTACCTTAATGCAATTTACAACAAGGCTTTAATATTTAGAAGTCAGAATAATGCAACTGCCTTTGAAGAAAATATTGATTTATTTCTTGAAAAGGTGAAAAGCGGTAATGATTCAGTTAGAGTAAAACAGGCATCTAGACTGGCGCTTGAATATTTTCGTGCTTCTGGATCGCAGGCAAACCAGGCAAATAAACTTGATGAAGCGATTGTTATGCTGAATAAAGCTGCAAAATATGGCGACGATAAGGGTCTTTTCTATTATTTTGCAGATGTCTATAACAAACAGAAGAATTTTAGCAAAGGAGCAGAATATGCCCAGAAAGGTCTGACTCTTGAAACCGGAGATGCCGAATCAAAAGCGAAATTTTACTTTCAGCTTGCCCTGGCACAGGCAGGAAAAGGACAAACCACCGATGCATGTTCTTCATTTAAAAATGCCATGTACGGAGCCTTTGCAGAGCCATCAAAAGTGCAAAGAGCGAACCTAAAATGTAAATAGGTTTAAATTTTACTTTCAAAACACTAAGTTTTCATCCAAAACCTGGCGTAAATCTGGCGCATTGATAAAAGTGTGAGTGTGAGAGTGAGTTATGAGAAAAAAGAGTGAGTTCGCTCGCTCTCGCTCACTCTCTCACTCTTTTTTATGTGGGCCCAACTGGGCTCGAACCAGCGACCCCATGATTATGAGTCAGTATGTGCTGGCGCTATAATATGCAGAATATAAGATTAATAAAATCATTTTATTATTTTGCTTGCGTGTATTTTGCACTTTTAATTTGCTCACAAATACATAGCTTTATCGCATCACTATCGAATATTATCGTATCATAACGTATCAAACACAATTTTTTCTATCGTATCATAACGTATCGTATTTCAAAAATCATTATATTTGATCAAATGAACAAAGTACACACATTTAATATTGATATTGACTGGAAGCTGATTTCGGAAATAATCATAATCGATAGATTTGATGCTTCATGGATATCTGTTGAAAAGAGAGAAGGACAAAGCTTAAAACAATTGAAATCTGTTGCTACAGTAAAAAGTGTAGGAGCATCAACAAGGATAGAGGGATCTAAGATGAATGACGATGAAGTTGATGTCCTTTTACAGAGGTTAAATATTGATAAACTTGTAGATAGAGATTCTCAGGAAGTTGCTGGTTATTACGATGTCCTTGACACAATATCTGAATCTTATAGTGATATCCATATTACAGAAAACTCAATAAAAAACTTACATAAACTATTATTGAGGTATAGTGAATCAGATAAGTGGCATAAAGGAAACTATAAGCAGCAAAGAAATAGTGTAGAGGCAAGAATGCCTGATGGAAGTACCCAGGTTATATTTGTGACACCACCACCAGGTATAGAAACGGAAGATGCAATGAGGAACCTGGTTGATTGGTACAATACCGATAAATCAACTCATCCATTGGTGAAATGCGCTTTGTTTGCCTATGAATTTGTTAGCATTCATCCTTTTCAAGATGGGAATGGCAGACTTAGCAGATTACTTACAACCCTACTTCTCTTAAAAAATGGTTATAAGTGGATACAATACGTAAGTTTTGAAAGTGAAATTGAAGATAGAAAAACGGAATATTATAGAGAACTTAGAAGATGTCAGGCACAGAGACCTAATGAAGATGTCACATCGTGGATCTATTTCTTCTTTAGCGCATTAAAAAACATACAGGTTAAGCTTGAAAAGAAACTAGAGACTACAGGGGCTCTTTCAAAACTTGATCCAAAAGAAAAATCAATTCTTGCATATATTTCAGATCATCCAGGAACTAAGTCAGGAACAATTTCAGCAAAATTAGGGATACCTGTTCCTACAGTTAAAAGGTTGATAAATATCCTATTTACTAAAAACCTTATTGAAAGGTTTGGTACAGGACCTGGAACTAATTATTCGATAAAATAAGGTATAACTTACCATTTTTCAATCACCGGTTCTGTCGCATCTGTAAAAAAACGCTTAATATCAATTATGTTGATCTGACCAAAAATTGTTTTGCAGAAAATCAGCGTTTTTCGATTTTGGATTGTCCAGGTTTTGAATGAGAAAAGCCTTTTTATGATCAGATGCGACAGCACCGAAATATTTGAACGAATAGTATTAAACCATATAAACAAGTGTAAGAAATTACTCATTTCCAGTTTTATGGGCAAAAAACATTAAAAAAAAGAAGCATTCATTTTTCTTTAATATTGACATCTCCTCTCGTGCAAATAAAATTGCGATGATCCTTTTTAAATATTAAATTTGATAATGAAATTAATAAACCTCCGATGTCAAGCATCATTGAAGGATATAATTATGACATCTTCATCAGCTACCGCCAGAAAGACAACAAAGGCGACAGGTGGGTTAGTGAATTTGTCGAAGCTCTGAAGACAGAACTCGAATCTACCTTCAAGGAAGAGATAAGTGTGTATTTTGATATCAATCCACATGACGGTCTTCTGGAAACCCATGATGTTGATGCCTCTCTCAAAGATAAACTGAAGTGCCTGATATTTATTCCTATCATCTCCCGTACATATTGTGATACAAAGTCATTTGCATGGGAACATGAGTTCAAGTCATTTGTAGAAGAAGCATCTAAGGATCAGTTTGGATTGAGGGTAAAGCTGCCTAACGGTAATGTTACAAGCAGAGTGCTCCCTGTTCGTATAAATGACCTTGATATTTCTGACACAAAACTGTGTAAATCAATATTAGGAGGAGTATTTCGTGGGATTGATTTTATCTATAAAGAACCAGGAGTAAACAGACCACTTCGTTCAATTGAAGATAATCCTCCTGACAATCTGAATCATACCATTTATCGCAATCAGATAAATAAAGTCGCACTTGCGATCAAAGAAATTATAACAGCAATAGAACATCCTGGACAAAAGACTGAAGGGATATCAAAAAAGGTTGTTAAAGCAAAACCTGAAAAGGCAAAGAAGCTTATCCCAAAAACAATTGTTGCATCTGTTATAATACTTGTACTTATTGTTTTTGGCTATTTCTTAATCCCAACACTTATTAAACCAAAAGAACAGCTTGAAAAATCCATTGCTGTTTTGCCATTTATAAATGACAGCCAGAATGATTCTACCACTTACTTTATGGATGGCGTTATGGAAGAAATACTTACTAATCTACAAACAGTTAAGAATCTTAGAGTTATTTCCCGCACTTCAGTTGAACGATACAGAAAACTAACCAAATCCATTCCTGAAATCGCTAAAGAACTGGGTGTGAATTATATCATGGAAGGTAGCGGACAAAAATCCGGTAATAAATTTCGGCTCAGGGTACAATTAATCAGGGCATTAAAAGAAAGTCACATCTGGTCAAAGTCTTATGAGCAGGAAAATCCTGAGGCAAAAGATTATTTCAGCATACAAAGCCAGGTTGCACAGACAATAGCAACACAATTAGAAGCGGTAATCACGACCAAGGAGAAAAAGCTTATTGAGAAAAAACCTACAGAAAATCTGGAAGCATATAAGGCTTATTTGAAGGGCCAGTACTATCTTAATAAATTCACACCAGCTGATCTTGATTCTGCCATGCATTATTTTGAACTGGCTAAGAACATTGACAATGATTATGCCCTGGCTTTTACAGGTATCTGTGATGTATGGGAATATCGTCAGCAATCGGGGCTCATCTCACCTGCTGAAGGGAATCCCAAATCAATGGAGGCTGTCATGAGAGCATATGATCTTGACAGTAACAATGCCGTCGTCCAGTATACTTTAGCAGGTAAAAAGACATGGGGAATATGGGATTGGAAGGGTGGGGAGTCAGCATTTAAGAAAGCTATTACTCTCAATCCCAACCATGCAATGACCCATGCAGCTTATTCACATCTTCTGAACATATTAGGAAGACCAAAAGAGGCTATGGAACAGATTGAGATAGCCCTAAAACTTGATCCTATGAATCCTTTCATAATAACATTTTATGCGATCGACTTAAATTTTGTGCGCAAGTACGACGAAGCTATCAAGGCATATCAGGATGCAATGAAAATTGAACCCGGTTATCCTTTTGCAATGTGGGGTCTTGGAGTCACCCTTTATAGGTTAGGAAGGTATAAAGAAGCGTTAGAATTTATAAAATCATGTAACAAAAACGATATGGAAGCGCTCAAAGCCCTTGAACATGGATATTCTGAAGATAGTTACAAAGGAGCGTTAATTTCACTTGCCAGATTGGATGAATTGCGATCAAAAACTAAATATTGGCAACCTTATGAAATTGCTACTTATTATACCCTTGCTGCTGATAAAGAGAAAGCCTTAGACTGGCTGGAACGGGAGTTTGAAATTCGCGATCCCAATTTACCTTATTTGCTGGATCCTCTATTAGACAATCTACGCTCTGATATCCGTTTTCAGGACCTGGCTAAGAAAATGAATCTACCCTACAAATAGATCTTTATTATACTCAAAATACCAAGCAGAGCATGAAAGGGTAAGGAAATGGCTGGAAGAAAATAATATGTTATAGTTTATCTTTGATCATGTAATAGGTGTTCGGGTATGCTCTCTTTATGTTGTATGTTGAATATCTCATGTCTAATGTATGCAACATAAATCGCAACCCCTTATAATACAAGGACCGAGAGTTAATTTTGATAGTAACTTGAATTAATTCAAAACTTTAATGGGCAGGAGAGTCTCATATCTTTAGTAATATTTTTAATTTTTAATTTAATTATTATGAAAATGAACGGGAAAATAAAAAATCAAAAGGCTAAAAGTCTGTCGAGACGCAATTTTATCGGCACATTAGGTGCAGCTTCAGCTGCATTCACTATTATCCCGCGTTACACATTGGGTGGGATTGGTTATACTGCTCCCAGCGACCTGCTTAATATTGCAGGGATCGGAGTTGGAGGTCGGGGATCGAGTGATATAAGTGCGATCTGTCCTCTGGAAGTTGATGAAAGGAAGGTTTTAAAGATTAACTATGACGACGCAACAGCAGAGACAAAAAATAACCTGGCCTATTATGAAGAAGACGATGAACCAAGAAAGCCTGAGAAGCTAGCCAATATTTACGCGCTCTGCGATGTGGATGAGGAAAGAGCATTCCGTACTTTTAAGGGCTATCCCAAAGCGAAGATCTATAAAGATTTCCGGAAGATGCTTGAAAAAGAAAAATCGATAGATGCAGTGGTGATTGCCACACCGGACCATACTCACGCAGTCGCTGCCATGATGGCCATGAAGATGGGCAAGCACGTGTATTGTGAAAAACCGTTAACTCATACCGTATTCGAAGCAAGGGCGTTAGCCAAGACAGCGAAAGAAACTGGTGTGGCCACGCAGATGGGAAACCAGGGCATGGCTGCTGATGCCAACCGGCAGCTTAAGGAATGGCTTTGGGCTGGCGCCATCGGCGATGTGCGTGAAGTACATGCCTGGTCAAACCGGCCGATCTGGCCACAGGGAATTAACCGGCCTTTGGATACTCATGCTGTACCCCGCACTCTCGATTGGGACTTATGGCTTGGCCCTTCTCCTGAACGGCCCTATAACCCGGCCTATGTGCCTTTCGCCTGGCGAGGCTGGTTCGATTTCGGAAGCGGTGCCATAGGCGATGAGGCTATACATAACCTCGCCCCGGTGTTCTCTTCCTTAAAACTCACGGCTCCTACTCTTATCCAGGCAAGTTCTTCACCCGTATTCCCTGAAACATATCCTTTGGCTTCGGTGATCCACTTTGAATTTCCGGCACGGGAGAAAATGCCTCCGGTAACCATCCATTGGTACGACGGCGGGATAATGCCAGCAAGGCCTGCAGAACTTGATGCCGATGCCATTAATGGTGTTTACAGTCACGATCTTCCGGATTGGGATACCGAAAATGGTGTGATTTTCGTCGGCGATAAAGGTAAGTTGCTTTCCCGGGGGGAAGGAACAAGATACCTGAGATTTATACCCAATTCGAGACTTAAGGATTTTAAAGCACCAAAGCCTTCTTTGCCGCGTTCAATCGGACATCATAAAGAATGGATCGAAGCATGCAAAGGGAATGGAACAACCGAATCCAATTTTGGCTTTGCCGGCCCATTGACCGAAGCATGTCAGCTCGGAAATATTTCCATAAGAATGGGCGGTGCAGAGATTAAATGGGATTCAGTAAATCTTAAAATTACCAATAATAAGGAAGCCAATAACCTTCTTCAAATGGATTACCGGAAGGGGTGGAGTTTGTAAATTATAATCGCAGGAAGCTTGCATAGCTTATTTCGTCCCGTTCACTCAAATAATGACTTTCTGCCTGGCCTGTTTTTAATAAATTCCGATCTTCTGCATCTCGTTTAGGATTCGGGGATATTTGTTTTTTATGATAACTGTTCCCTCTTTCCTTAATGAGTCTGCCTCCGTTTTTCGGTTAAGCTTTTCTAAACAGAATGCCTCAAGGCGATCCTGAATCCTGATGTCGGGTTTGTATGGTTTGCCGACTCCGAGATTCTCAGGCCATTCCTTCGATTTTTCAATCATCCTTATTGCCTGGGAATATTTATTCTTCTTTATCAGCTCCAGGGACTGGAAAAGACAGGCTTGCTCAAATACTTCCTTTCCCTGGCTTGAACCTTCATTCGGCAGAATGTTCATGCTTTCAAGCACTTTCAGGCTGGCAGTATACTGGCTGGTATTGATGAGGGCTGCCGCGTACCTGATTCCCAGTAAGGTATTCTCTTTATTTCTTGCGTAAGCCTCTTTTGCTTCTGCGAGGGCTGACCGGCTGTCATTATTCGATCCGTAATAATCAATCAGTCTAGCTGAAACCCGCCAGTCATCGGGAGCCAGCCTTTTAGCATAAAGAAGATCTGCAAGTTCCCCCTTCTCGTCACCGGGGCCAATCATTGACGCCCGTGTCAGATAAAAGGGAGCATAATCCGGCTCCTGGCCGCACTCGTGAAGAAGCTTCATTGCTTCTTCCAAACGCTGTATAGCAGCATAATTAAGAGCCAGATAATATCTGAATTTCCAGCTGGTGTTTTTTGAAACAGCCCACTCTAGAGCCTTTACAGTTTCTGCCCGGTACGGGAATACAAATGCCGGTGAGGCATTTGATACCTCAATGAGACCGGAATGATTATCACTGAGAAAAGCTTTCCAGAGACTGACAAGAGGATGAACGGGTGCCTTTTCCAGGACAGAAAGAGCTTCGTTTTTCAGTCCAAGATCGTAATAATATATGCATAATTCCAGGTATGTCTGGTATTGCAACTCATTCGTTATAGTTGAGCTAAAGCGTGACAGGTTATCTGAAGAAGGATCCTGCAGATAGCTTTCAAAATCTGAAAAATGACCCAGAGGATCGATCTTTCTGACGGACTTCAGATACTGGTTTGCTTTCTCATTCTCTCCGGATTTCCTGTAGAGGATTGCAAGAAATTGAAGTGCGTTCAGATTGGTACTGTTAAAATCCAGTGAAAGAGAAGCATAATGTTCAGCGAGCTGAATTTCATTCATCCTCATCTCGATTTCAGCCATAAGCGAATAGGAATTTGAACGGTATTCCATTGAACGGGCAGCCCAACCCAGGGATTCAACAGCGTTCGTAAGATCTCCTTCAACCATATATGTTAGTCCGGCAAAGTAATTGGCGGATGGATGGTAAGTATCAAGCTGAAGGGCTTTATTGGCATAATAAAGAGCTGAATCATATTTTGTTGAACGGTATGAAATTTCACTCATTGCAGCATAGGCATCAATATAGAGGGGATCCACTGCAAGGCATTTTTTAAAGGCTTCTCCGGCTCTGCCATAGTTTCTCTGATTCTTCAGCTGCATTCCTTCCTGATACAGTGAAGCTGCAGTTATGAGATCCTTTGGCATGGATGAGACAAAAGGTCTTTTAAGCAACTGCCGGCCGGAAGGGCTGAAATGCAGATCCATTCCTTCAACAACAACCTCATAATCAGCAGATGCATTTAAAGAGACTAAAGTTGTGAAAGTATCCATCGGTTTGAAATTTACCTCCTCTGAAAGGATCTCCTTTCCTCCTGATTTTACTATCAGTCTTCCCTTTACTTTTGAAAAGGCGTTGATCCCGACTTTCAAACTGTCGTTTACTGCTGATGCATACAAAACCCCAAGCGGAGATACGTCTGAGATGCCTCCTGTTCCCTTTACAGGAAACCATATTTCATGCCACCGGTCTGTAAGCCCCGGATTAAACGCTGTCTGGGATATGGGAGTTTTAAAAGCAGAAGTTCCGCCGTACTGATTGAACATCCGGCCTGCCTGGAATTCCATATACTGCCCATCTGAATCGGTAAGAAGATCTTCCCATATTCCACCGTCTCTGGCCAGCGACCATAACCAGAGTTTATGTCCGGGCATCTCGTCATAAAGGGCCCAGTGGCCGAAACCAAATTCCGATTTATGGTAATAACCTCCCATAAAATCATTGTATTCACCCACAACATGATATGACTTGCTCGATCCAAAGTTATTCTCCCTGTACCAGGCAATATTCCTGCCATCTTCATTTACCGGCCAGAGTCCGAATTCCCCTTCATGCCCTATTTCAGCGGTACCGGGATATGCAAATTCAAGATCATCGGTGACCCTGGCCGCAGCAGTCATCCAGTTATAATATGTCTGAGGCAGAGGAGTCGGATTAATCCATGTGGCAAAGGTCTCGAACCAGGCTCTGTCTGCAGGGAGCCTTATCTCAACGCACCAACGGGTACGGGAAGGAAGGTCGAGACTTCCCACGAAACAGCTCACACTTCCGTCGTCGTTCTTCTCTGTCTTATAATCAACAGGCACACATGTTGATGGGTTATGTCCAATAATTCCGAAGTTGAATTCGATTCCTCCTGATGTCCAGGGTCCCCGCATTGCAATGTTCCTGAATTTCAATACCTCATTGCGGTAGATGAACTCTTTTCCTGTAGATTTCTCAATGGCACCCCATACTTTACCACCGACTTCAGGAAGAATGTAAACCTCAACCCAATCATTCTCGAGCTTTACCACTTTCCATTTTTGCATCTTCCCTTTCAGCGAGTAGCCATTGAAAGTGAAATAAGGATAGATCTCGCTACTCTTTTCAGCAAGGACGGGTACCGGGTTTGGATCGCTATAAGGATAAGTCAGTATTTCTCTCGTCTCCACAGTTATTGAAGCTTTCTGTCCGGCCGCTGCCTGAGCGAGGCAAATACAAATGATGAAGATATTTATCCGGAAAATGGGTAATTGAAGCATGGCATTTTGAATTTTAGAATACTCAGCCAGAATTATGCTCAAATTTAAGTATGATTATTCAAAAGTCATGCTGCATTTTCTTTATTGTTATTTTGAGATGCTTCTACCTAAGCTTAATGATCTCAAGAACCATTGAAAACTAACAGTGTTAATGTCATCCATTCAGGGTAATGCTCGGGCGGATGTTTTTTATTTGACTTGTGTCATTGTCTTTCATAACTTTAACACAATAAATAGTTATTATGGCAAGTCTCATCCCAGGTTACGAATATGACATCTTTATCAGCTACCGTCAAAAAGACAACAAGCATGATGGCTGGGTGTCTGAGTTTGTTGATAACCTGAAGGGAGAGCTTGAGTCAACATTTAAAGAGGAAATAAGTGTTTACTTTGATGTCAATCCACATGATGGACTTTTAGAGACGCATGATGTTGATGCTTCTCTGAAAGACAAGCTGAAGTGTCTTGTATTTATCCCAATCATCTCAAGGACTTATTGTGATCCTAAGTCATTCGCATGGGAACATGAATTCAAAGCATTTGTGGAACAGGCATCACAAGATCAGTTTGGATTAAAGGTAAAACTACCTAATGGGAATGTTGCAAGCAGAGTAATGCCGGTGCGTATTCATGATCTGGATACTGATGATGTGAAATTGTTTGAGGGAGTCTCCGGAAATGTGATGAGGGCATTAGATTTTGTGTTTAAAACAACAACTGGAGTTAACAGACCTTTGAAGGCAAAAGAAGATCATCCAAACGACAATCTTAACAAAACTTACTATCAGGATCAGATTAATAAGGTTTCTCTAGCGATAAAAGAGATTATTACAGCAGTAGGAAATTATGGACAAAAGCAGGAAGAAGTGCCTAAGGAAGGGTTTAAACCAATACCAGTACCACAGAAAAATACTAAAACAAAAATAAGTATAGCATCTGTCATAATCTTGGGATTGATTGTTCTTGGATATTTCTTTATCCCATCATTTTCTAAACCAAAAGAACAGCTTGAAAAATCAGTTGCTGTTTTGCCATTCATAAATGACAGCCCGAATGATAGCAATCAGTATTTCATAAACGGAATTATGGAAGAAGTCCTGAATAATCTTCAAAAAATAGGGGATTTCCGAGTTCTTTCACGGACATCAACGGATCAGTTTAAAGGATCAGATAGACCAACTATTCCAGAAATTGCAAAAAAACTGGGGGTTAATTATATAGTCGAAGGAAGCGGACAGAAATATGGTAATACCTTCATTCTAAGAGTACAATTAATTGTAGCCAATAAAGAAAAGCATATCTGGGGAGAGTCTTATGAAAAGGAAATAAAAGAGGTCAGGGATTATATCATGATACCAAGCCAGATTGCACAAGCAATTGCCGCTGGAGTGAAAGCATCAATGACGCCAGAAGAAAAGAGACTAATTGAAAAAGTACCAACTTCTAATACGGCTGCATACGACTTATATCTGAAAGCAAACAATTACCTGAAGGAATATGAAAGAAATCGTGATTCAAGTTTTTATCAAAACGCAGTTACTTTTTATAAGACTGCCCTTGTAATTGATCCTTCTTATGCAAAAGCATACACTGGTCTGGCAAGGGCGTATTATGACAGGTATCAATGGGAAACCTATTTCCGAGAAAACTATCTGGATTCTATGCTGGTTCTCATAGATAAGGCTTATGCCATTGATAATAAGCTGGATGAAGTTTATTACTTAAAAGGAGTGTATGATTATCAGCATGGACAGCCTGATGAAGCCCTGGATAATTTTGATAAATCGTTAAAAATCAATCCAAATTATTATTCAGCCTTTGAACGAAAAGGATACATCCTCACATGGATATTATTTGATTTTGTCAGAAGCATTGACAACTATTATAAAGCTTTAAACCTTATGCAAGGAGATGAGCGTGTGGGGTTATTTCAGAATTTGGGGCTGGCTTATATGAACGCCGGATTTACTGAAAAAGCAAAAGATTATTTTGAGCAAGCACTCATACAGAACGGAGATTCAGCTACTTATTTCTCATTGCTGGGTTCGTTGGAATTTTCCAAAATGAATCTTGAAAATGCTATCCTGCTTAAAGAAAAGGCAAAAGAGCTTGACCCTGCAGTTATTCCAAGTATTGAGTTGTACAGCTTTGCAGGGAAGGATCAAAAAGCATATTCAGCTGCTGAAAAAGAAGTGGAAAGATTTAAAAAATCAGGGAGTTTTCCACTTCAGTATTCACATCGCATAGGATATGCTTATTGGAAAGTAGGTAAAAAAAGTGAAGCCAAATACTATTTTAACATGCAAATCAAATACGGGGAAGAAAGTATCCACCTTGGCAGAGAGTACGCACTTAACAGGACCGCTCATTATGATCTGGCAGGTGTTTATGCATTTTTAGGGGACAGGGTAAAAGCATACCAATATCTGGAAGAGTTAAATAAAACCAGGGTATATCCATTAGGCGGTATAAGTTATCTTAAGTATGATAAACTTTTTGATAATATACGTAACGAAGAACGTTTTCAGAAAACACTTAACAGTATTGAAGCCAAATATCAGGCTGAGCATGAAAGAGCAAGGAAATGGCTTGAAGAAAACAAAATGTTATAAATTAAAACGGACTTCTTAGCATAAATGTCAAGCATCGTTGAAGGATATAATTACGACATCTTCATCAGCTACCGCCAGAAAGACAATAAGTACGATGGTTGGGTAACAGAATTTGTTGACCATCTGGAAAAGGAACTTGAGGCTACATTTAAGGATGAAATCAGTGTTTATTTTGATATTAACCCTCATGATGGTCTTCTTGAGACCCATGATGTGGATGCCTCTTTGAAAGACAAGCTTAAATGTCTTGTTTTCATTCCAATTATATCTCAAACCTATTGTGATTCAAGAAGTTTTGCATGGCAGCATGAGTTTGTTGAGTTTAATAAACTGGCTAAGGAAGATCAGTTTGGAAGAGATATCAGACTTTCTGGTGGAAATGTAGCCAACAGAATATTGCCAATTAAAATTCATGATCTCGATCCTGAAGATAAAACTCTTCTTGAAAATGAACTAGGTAGAGTGCTTCGTTGTATAGAGTTTATTTATAAATCAGCAGGGGTTAATCGACCTTTGCGAGCCAATGAAGATCACCCACAGGACAATCTTAATAAAACTTACTATAGGGATCAAATCAACAAAGTTGCCAACGCAGTCAAAGAGATTATCACTGCATTAAAAAGATATAATCAAAAGGAAGGAGTAGTCCCAAAAGAGGTTGTCAAAGAAAAACCTGAACAGCCAAAAAAACTTAAACCAAAAGTCATTATTGCTTCTTTTTTTGTTTTGGCACTTATTGCACTTGGGTATTTCTTTATTCCTAAAATATTCAAAACATCAAAACAGATTGAAAAATCCATTGCTGTTTTGCCATTCATAAATGACAGCCCTAATGACAGCAATCAGTATTTCATAAACGGATTTATGGAGGATGTATTAAATCATCTTCAGACAATAAAAGACCTGCACCCTATATCAAGAACTTCCGCTGAAAAATACCGTAAGACGACTAAATCAATTCCTGAGATTGCAAAAGAACTTAGTGTAAACTACATTATTGAGGGGGATATGCAAAGGTACGGCAACAGTATCCGCATAAGTGTAAACCTTTTCAAAGTGCTTAAAAAAGAGATTAAACTATGGGGAAAAACATACGAGAAAAAGATAAATGATGCAACGGATATTTTCAGTCTGCAAAGCCAGATAGCCCAGTCAATAGCTACAGAATTGGAAGCAGTGATAACACCACAGGAAAAACTTCTGATTGAAAAAACACAAACATCAAACCTGTCTGCTTATGAAAATTGTATTTTGGGTTTGAATTATGTTGGGAAATTCACCAAAGAAGATTTTGATATTGCCTTGAATTACTTTGAAAAAGCAATTGAAATAGACCCTGATTATGCTGATGCATATCTTGGAATAGCACAAGTCTGGATGTGGCGTGTTTATAATTCATTGTCAACTCCCGAGGAGGCTACTCCAATTGCAAAATCAAACTTAACAAAAGCCTTTAAATTAGATAGTACTTCTGCAGAGGCATATTCTATTTTAGCGGAAATTCAAATGTATTTTGACGGGGACTTCAAAAGTGCTGAGGAATCTATAGAAAAATCTATTTCGCTTAATCCCAACAATACAGATGCACATATGAGGTATGGAAATTTATTGGGAATTTTAGGACACCCTAAAGAAGCATTGGTGGAGTATGAGTTGGCTTTAAAACTGGACCCAATGAATAAAGTCATAAAAATAAATTATGGGGTGGTATTGTATTATGATGGTAAATATAATGAAGCAATAAAGGTATTCCAGGAGGTACTAAAAACTGATCCGGGTAACGTTATAGCCTTAGATTGTCTTCCAGTTGCACTTCATGTTGTTGGAAGGTATAGTGAAGAACTTGAAGCATGGAAAGCGGATTACAGTATAGGTTTCAAAGGCTATGCAAATGTTTTTGATCAGGGTTATGCTAACGGAGGTATAACTGGGGCATTGAATCTTGAAGCTGACAGCCTTGTAAAAAAATCAAAGACAAAATTTATTCTGCCTGGCGAAATGGCATTACTTTATGCTTGTGCCGGTAATAAGGAGCGAACATTAGATATGCTGGAATGGGATTATGAAGTTCACGATCCAGCTTTTGTTCCTGCACTAAAAAACCCTATCTTTGAATTTGTTCATGATGAGCCTCGTTATCAGAATCTATTTCATAAGATCAACCTTCCGTACAAACCTTAAAGATTTATTACTCACCATTCCGGGCAGCAAAAAAGAGCGGTTGGCAGACAAAAGAATAATTGAGCTATATTCAGATATCCTGTGAAATAGAAATAGCCTTCAATGAACGTTGAGGGTTCATTATAAAATAAAATTGATTTTATATTAAACAGTGTGTAACTTTGAATAATGTGAATTAATCACAGTGGTGCTTTTTGTAAGCATCCCTTAATAGTTAAGTTGTCAAAATACTTTGAATAACACTATTTAGCTGTTCACCATTTTAAAAAATAAACATGTACAGATTATTAGGAAAACAATTAAGAAAACCATCAGGTTTTTTTGGAAGATTAGTGGCAAACGGAATAGAAATTAAGAATAAAGGGTTTTATGAAAAAATCATAAAAGGAATGGATATTAAAAACGGTGAAAAAATATTTGAGATAGGATACGGATCAGGATTGGGTATTAATTTAATAGCTAATAAGGTTGACTGTACGGTTGATGGAATTGACTTTTCGCAGGTAATGTACAAAAAGGCAGTAAAAAAAAATAAAAATTCGTGGAAACGAAGAAAGTTAATTTGAGATATGGAGATTTTTTAACTGTTGAATCAGAAAATGAAAAGTATGATAAAATATTTTGTCTTAATGTCATTTATTTCTGGAATGATTTAAATAAAGCATTTAAAAAGATTAATTCCCTGTTGACAACTAAAGGGGAATATTGGATATATATGGAGCATGAAAGAGAGCTTGAAAAATATAAATTTGCAAAGGATTTTTGTAAGTACTCGATTGAAAATGTTGAGACTGATTTAAAAAATGCAGGATTTGTCAGTATTGATTACATCATGGATAAAGGATATTACATTAAAGCAAAAAAATAAGCATCGAACAAAAAGATCAATCAAGTAAAATAATTTGTCACGACTTCTGCAGACCATTTCTCCGATACAAATGTCCAGTGCTTAACAATCTGACCCTCACTTGAGGTTGGTATCAGGATAAGCTAAATTTGATAATCAATAGACCTCTGATGTCAAGCATTATAGAAAGCTACGAATATGATATCTGCCTGCCGGCAGGCAGGTCTTCATCAGCTATCGCCAGAAAGACAACAAACACGATAGATGGGTAACTGAATTTATTGATAATCTGAAATGACATTGATAAGAAAAGTAGACATCTTTTTGTTTGAGTTTCTCAAAACAAGTAACCAATTAAGATAAATGATGAAATATAGAACAAGGTTTGATGGATTTTATTTGCGTTTTGTTATTGTCTTTCATAACTTTATGACAATGACTAATTACAATGGCAAGCATCATTCCCGTATATGAATACGACATATTTATCTCCTAATGTGACAATTTCCTGTCAACAAACTGGAGCAGTGGCCGGATAGATTCGCCTGGTAACATTTGCTCACTATATTGCCGAGCTGTTACCGCCAATATTGATCCGCCCAAGAATATGTCTACATACAACTTAATGCAAATTAACAAAGAAGGTAATATGAAAAAACTGATCTCAGTAATTTTTATTTTAATTACTAATTTATCATTTGCAACAACATATTATGTTGATGCCACAAACGGTAATGACGATAATAATGGGACATCACCTTCAACAGCGTGGAAGACAATTGACAAGGTCAATGCGTCAACATTTGCTCCAGGGGATTCCATTCTCTTCAAGAGGGGAGAATCCTTCAGGGGAAGCCTGGTGCCCTCCAGCGGTTCGCCTTCAGGTTATATCACCTACAGTGCCTATGGAATCGGGAACAAGCCAAAATTGCTCGGCGCCTACGAAAGAAGCTCCTCTTCAGACTGGACGAATCAAGGGGGGAACATTTGGAGGACGAAGTACCGATCGGTGAATCTTGTCGGACCTGAACTGCTCCCAAACCCTGATTTTTCCAGTGACCTCTCAGGTTGAGGAGAATGGGATGACCCCGCCACCAGTGCTTTAACCAGCTTTTCAAGAACTACTATTCAAGGTGAATACTACACTGCACCTGGCGGAGGGAAATTGGTCTGCACGAATCACGGAAATGATGCAAGTCAGTGGAACGCAATACAGCTCGGTACATCAATTGGGTCAATAAAAGCTCAGAAGTGGTACCACTTCTCCTTCATGGCAAAGGCAACACAAGCGTTCACACTTCCCTATGACTATATAAGGCTTCACAACGGGGCTCCACCAGGGACCGATTACTGGCCATGTTCCCGAGCCCCGGTGCCGATTACGACCGGATGGACATCCCATGAAATATTTTTCCAGGCACTTGCTTCATCAGGTTCAGACGGCTGCAGGATCACATTCTACCTTGGGAATCTGATTCCGAATGGGTGTACACTTTATATCGATTCATGCAGCTTCAGGGAATGCGATAAGAATCTTGAGTATCTCGGTGTTGATGTTGGCAATATCTATTTTAACAACGAAACGTCCTGGGGAGCATTGGTGTGGAACAGATCCGACTTGAATGCGCAGGGAAAGTTCTGGTACGATGTGGATAATAATTTGCTCGAGATGTATTCTACATCCAATCCAGGAGACTACTATTCACACATAGAGCTTTCCATGGATTGGGATTTGATTAGCTCAGTAAATAAAAGCTATTTTATCTGTGAAAATCTGGATGTACAATATGGAGGTAATGGGTATCAAGCGTCCCAAACACATCATTCAGTTGTAAGGAATTGTGACTTCTCATTTATGGGGGGCGCAAATATTGCGAATGATCACCCGCCGGGACGCGGCGGAAACGGTGCCACGTTTTGTGTTGGGAACCATGACAATGTTGTGGAGAAATGTACCTTCAACCAGATTTATGACGCCGCTACGAGTGTGCAGGGAAAAGACAACGCAGGATTTGAAGTGTATAATATCTATTTCAGAAACAATGTCATAAATAATAGTGAGTATTCGTTTGAATATTGGGAAGACGGAACCTTAGCCACAGCACATGATATCTACTTCGAGAACAATACCTGCCTGAACGCCGGTGGTGGATGGGGCCATTCCCAGAGACCAATTCCAAACGGCACCCACTTGATGTTCTATCCCAACCCTGCAATAACAACGAACGTGTATATACGGAACAATATCTTCTCTAATGCCACAGACCAAGGTGTACGATGGTGGATAAAAGAGGACATCAACAAAATGGTGCTTGATCACAATTGCTGGTACCAATCAAATGGTCTGTTGGCGAGGATCGAAGTTCAAGAGGGGATCTGGGTCCAAATTACTTACGACTATGCCACCCAGTGGGAAACCTACAAAGCAGATACGAAGCAGGATCCCAATTCGATCCACGGCGATCCGGTTATGAACTCCGATCATAGCTTGCAAGCGAGCTCTCCATGTATTAATACAGGCATTACCCTCACCACCGTAACGGATGACTTCAATGGGACAGCAAGGCCCCAGGGGAAGGCATATGATATTGGCGCATTCGAAGCTGAATCAAGTACAGGAATTGACGATAAAGTTGAAAAGTTGGATTATTTAATTTATCCTAATCCAACAAATGGTAGGCTTTCAATTGAAAGCAATACACCAACTTGTCTTATGACAATATTTTCGATTGAAGGTAAACCATTAGTTAATATAGCTTTGCAGGAAGGAGTAAATTCTATTGATTTAAATAATTTAAAAAGTGGCATCTATATTATTAAATTTGAAAATTCCAGTAACGTAATTATAAGAAAGCTTATAAAATAAATATCCCATTTTTCTTCAAAACCTGGCGCATAAAAAAAGAGTGAGTGTGAGAGCGAGTATTGAGAAAACAGAACGAGAGTGTTTGCAGCCACACTGGCTCTCGCTTAAAAAAATTTTAAATATTGAAGAGGTGTGAGTGTGAGAGCGAGTATTGAGAAAAAAGAGTGAGGTGCTCGCTCCCGCTCTCACTCTCACTCTTTTTTATGTGGGCCCAGCTGGGCTCGAACCAGCGACCCCCTGATTATGAGTCAGGTGCTACTAACCAGCTGAGCTATGGGCCCGGTTATTAGTTGCTTGTTACTTGTTCCTTGTTGTTGGTTTATCAACTTATTATATTTCAGTTAACTAGCAACCTGCAACCAGTAACCAGCAACCTTTTCTTAACGGACTGCAATATTAGTTATTTGGATGAAATTATGCAAGAACTGGATCAAAAGAATATACTTAAATTTATTTAATTACCCTGATAACTTCCATTATCAACCTCAGAACGTTATTAACATTCCTGTTAAAAACATCAATAACTTCTTCCCACGAAACAGGTATCTCATCTTCCTTCCAGCAATCATAATCGGTGCTCATGGCAATTGCTGCATATGGAATACCAAGCTCATTCGCCAGAATCACTTCAGGAGCTATAGACATATTTATAATATCAGCTCCCCATATACGGAACATCTTCGATTCAGCCCTGGTTGAAAACCGCGGACCTTCAATTGTCACCAGTGTCCCTTTTTCATGAATTTTAAAGCCAATTCTACGGGCAGAGGAAATAATAAGATCCCGTAAATCATCATTAAAAGGATCAGCCATTGGAGTATGATTCATTTTCCCGGGTTCAAACTCTTCAAAAAAGGTAATATTTCTATGTCTTGTAAAATCAATAAACTGATCGGGAATTACAAGATCGCCACGACAAATTTCTTCTCTGAGACTCCCGCAAGCCGTTGAAGATATGATATGAGTACAACCGGCTTCTTTCAGCGCATAAATATTAGCGCGATTGTTTACTTCTGATGGAGGTATGGTGTGTAACCATCCATGGCGGGAAAGAATAACAATTTCAGTGCCGTTCAGTGAGCCACAAAGTAATGTAGAAGAAGGTGCCCCGTAAGGAGTACCAACATGCTTTTCTTCAGAAGATTGCAGGATTTCAGGATTCTCAAGACCGGAGCCACCGATAATTCCGATTCTGATCATCCTTCTTTCTTTAGATACTCCATCAATACATTTACAGCCTCATCCATGTCATTGCCGAATGTAAGTATCCCGGCTCTGTCGCCTGCCATAATGATGATCCTTTTCTCATAAACATCCGAATCCTTGAAAAGCCGAAGAATATCTTTAGCCAGACCTATCGTTCCGTATTCCATTGATGGATTAGTCGTAGGGACTTTGTAAATTAACTCATTCCAGAGTTCTATACTATGAACATGGATAACTGCGTTTGCTCCGGGATCAGCTGAATATATTGCTGCATGTGTCAGAGATTCGGATGAAGCTTTTAACGGTCCGACACACTGAACAGCATTGTCCTCGATGTTAAATGAATTTACCTTTACATAATGACCCGGTTCCAATTCAGGGATCTCACCTGTTGCAGAACCCGTAATTACAAACTGATGGCCTCCTCTGATCCTCATGCTGATATTCCCAAAACCTACTCCATTCTCATAAGCTCCGATAAGGTCCATATTATAGAGAACTTCCCTCCAATAATTAATTATTTCATACTGCTCATCAGAAATAACAGGCCCCGACTGGCTCCAATGACAATTGAATTTAACTGCCCCTTCCATATTAGTTAAATTTATTTGAAAACATTTCTTTAATATCCTTTTCTGTAGCTCTGCATATTCCTTTTTCAGTTATTAGCCCGGTTATCAGACGGGCCGGTGTGATGTCAAAACCCCAATTGGCTGCGACAGTTTCTTCCGGACATATTCTTACCGAATGTATCTTCCCTTCTGTCAATCCGATAACGTTTATTACTTCATCAGGATCACGCTCTTCAATAATAATTTCTTTTGCCCCATCGCTGATATTAAAATCAATTGAAGATGATGGTTGAGCGCAATAAAACGGGATCTTATTATCAAAAGCGGCTAATGCTTTAAGATATGTTCCGATCTTATTGGCAACATCTCCTGTTCTGGTCGTCCGGTCACTACCCACAATAACGATATCAACAAGTTTTTGTTGCATCAGATGACCGCCTGTATTATCAGGGACTAGTGTGTGAGGTACGCCATTTTGTCCGAGTTCATATGCTGTAAGCCTGGAACCCTGATTTCGTGGCCTGGTTTCATCAACCCACACATGCACAGGAATTCCCTTTTCGTGGGCGAGATAGATGGGAGCAGTAGCGGTTCCATAATCTATGCATGAAAGCCATCCGGCATTACAGTGAGTAAGAATATTCACCGGGGAACCTTTTTTTTTCTTACTTATAGCTTCAATCAGCTTTAATCCATGTTTCCCTATCTGCCGGCAGTTTTCCTTTTCCATTTCACAAATTTCAATTGCCGCATCAAGAGCTGTTTTTGTCAGGGAAGTTGAAGAATCTTCATTTTTCAATTTTCCCATAACATAACTGACAGCCCAGGAAAGGTTTACAGCCGTAGGGCGGCATGAAATCAGATATCGGGCGGCATTTGAAAGATGTTCCCTGATATTTGTCTGGGAGTTGATTTCCAGCGTGGCCAGGTACATTCCAAATGCACCGGCTGCACCAATAAGTGGAGCCCCTCTGACAGTCATGTCATCAATTGCATCAAATACATCGTCAACCGACCTGAGATCCTTAATTTCAAAAAAGAATGGCAGTTTCTGCTGGTCTATGACTCTCACAATCTCAGGATCACTTTTATCGATCCAGATGCTCTGATAACTCTGATCGCCTATTTTCATATTTTTATCTTCCTGTCCTCGTACTTATAAAAAATCAAAATTACAAAATATTAGATAATATGTAGGGAAAGGTCGCGACCTTTCCCTACATGTATTTTCGAATTATCGACCAATTCATTCGAAAGCATTGATATTTTTTCTAATTGTATTATCTTTGCAAAGAAGATAAAAAAAAAGCAAATAGAGACAGTATATGATTAATAAAGAGGAGTTTAGGAAAAAAGTTATTCTCTCGGCAGGACAGATTTTCAGCCATTACGGGTTTAAGAAGACGACCATGGATGAGATAGCAAAAGCGCTGAAAATGGGGAAAAGTTCGATTTATTATTACTTCGAAAGCAAAGAAGATATTTTTGAAGCGGTCGTACTCTACGAAGCTAATATCCTTAGAAATGAGCTCACTACAGCCATTAAGGCAGTTGAATCGCCAATAGATAAGATGAGAAATTATGTTTTTGTGAGAATGAAATCGTTCGAAAAACTTTCAAATTATTATAATGCCATCTTTGATAAAAATCTTGATCACTTTGATTTTATAGAGACTATCCGCGAAAAATATGACAGGGAGGAGCTTGCAATTCTGCGTCTCATAATATATCACGGAGCAAGAAAAAAGGTCTTCAATGTAGTAAACAGCGAATACACTGCAATGGCAATACAAACGACACTAAAAGGACTTGAAGTCCCTCTCTTCTGGAAAAAGAAAGAGGAGAATATTGAGAAAAGGCTGAATGCGATCCTTAATGTCCTGTTCTTTGGTATTGTAAAAAAATAGTTATTCTCTTTTGATCAGAGCCCTTTTTTTCCTGGTCAGGCTCCAGTATAAACCCGCAATGCCCATCAGAATAAAAGGAATACTCAGCAATTGTCCCATGTTGAGTTTCATTGTAGCTTCGAACGGAACCTGAACTTCTTTTACGAATTCGATAAAGAACCGGGCCGTAAATACGAGTATGCACAACAAACTTATAAGCATACCCTGGTAATGTTCCCCTTTTTTCGACCAGTACAAACTGTAGAGCAGAACAAAAATAGCCAGATAAGCCAATCCTTCATATATCTGCGTCGGGTGCTTCGGAGCAACTTCGTGGTTTCTTAAGAAAACGAATCCCCATGGAACCGTGGTTTCGACACCATAGATTTCAGAATTCATTAGGTTTCCCATTCTTATCAAAAAACCCGAGAGAGCAACTACGATTGCAATACGGTCGAGTACCCAGAAATAATCCTTTTTCTCTTTTTTTGCAAACAGCCAGACAGCTGTGAGGATACCTATTGCCGCCCCATGACTCGCAAGCCCTCCATGCCATATCATCAGGATCTCGAGCGGATGCCGCAAATAATAGCCGGGCTCATAGAACAGGCAGTGGCCAAGACGAGCGCCAATAATAACACCAACAGCCATATAAATGGTTAACCTGTCCAGAACAGCTTCTCCGAGATTCTCATTTTTGAAAATCCTGTTCATAATAACATATCCGAATAAAAAAGAAGAGGCAAACAAAAGTCCGTACCATCTTACTGCAACAGGGCCAATCCGGAATATTTCAGGATTTACATCCCAGGGAATCACAAGAAAATGCATAATTAACCGTTTTCGTCAGGGCCAAAGGTAGAAAATATTATTATTGATTAAAACCAAAACTCCTGATTACAGGAAGTCTTTTAATTCAATATGGAAATGAATCCCCGCCAGTGAATTTTCCTAGCTTGCTGCGGAGTCAGCAAGCATTAAGAATTTACCTTAGGGGATCGAAGATTCTTCGTAACTTATTGCGAAGAGCTTCAATCTTTAAAAAATGATGTAAGTTTGTAATTCAAAAATAACCCGATGAATTTATGTATGAAAGGATGATTGCCCGGCTTTTTCTTGGTTCAGCGCTCATCGTTACTATCAGTGCCTGTGCTAAGATCAGCTCACCTTCGGGTGGTCCGAGAGACAGAACACCGCCGGTCGTAGTAAAAAGTTTTCCTGTGAACGGAGCGAAAAATTTCAGGGGGAAAAAACTTGAAATTGTGTTTAATGAATACGTGGTTCTCGATAATATAAATGAAAAATTCATGGTTTCACCTCCGATGAAAAAGAAACCAAGAATATCCATAAAAGGGAAAGCTGTTGAGGTTGAGTTATATGATAAACTGAAAGACAGTACAACATACACTTTTTATTTTCGGGATGGAATAAAAGATCTGAATGAAGGGAATGCCCTTCAGAATTACCAGTTTGTGTTTTCAACCGGACCAGTAATTGATTCTCTTTCTGTTACAGGGAATATTTATAATGCGAATAATCTTGAAGTCCCTGAGAAAACAGAGGTACTTTTATACAGGGAGCTGGCTGATTCAAATGTTGTCAAGCACCTTCCTGAGTATATATCAAATGTGGATCAGACCGGCTATTTCAGAATTGATAATGTTCGTCCGGGAACGTACAGGTTATATGGACTCAAGGATGGGGATAACAGCAAAACCTATAATCTTTCGGATGAAGAATTTGCTTTTATGGATTCCACCATTGTAATTACTCCCGCGAAAAATTTCATTCCGCCTCCTCATATAACCAAAGATACAGTAACCTTAAATAAGGAAGAAGCTAAAACCCACCAGGCAGCAAAGAAGGGAGAAGGTAAAGCTCCCCAAACAGCTAAAAAGGGAATAAACAAAAATACTGGAGCAGCTAAAGACACTACGAATGTAAAAAAGGGTACCAAACTCTCAGAACCGATTGCTTTGACAGGAGAATACAAACTTTTCCAGTTTGCTGCGCAGAAGAAAGCTCATTACCTGGTAAGTTCTCACCGGGATCTTAAATATCAGATGATCTTTATTCTCTCGTTACGCCCTGATACTATGAAATTTGAATTTTCTATTCCCGGATCTGATGGCAAAGAATATTTTACAGAACCCAGCCGAAACAGAGACACTTTAAAAGTTTGGCTGGCAGACAGTTCTCTTTATTCGAAACAACAAATTAATACAATTGTAAAATATCCTTTTACAGACACTCTTGGAATAACCCGTTATAAGCAGGACACTATCCTGATGAGGTTCCTCGCACCACGTGCTCCAAAGGTAGCAAAGGTTAAAAAGACCGTTTTCAAATTTGAAAGCAATATACAATCAGGTTTTTTAAAGCCGGGTCAATCCGTAGTTTTTAATTCTAAAACTCCTTTCCGGCAGCCTGATACCTCACGAATCAGACTTTATGAATTAGTGCAGACAAACAAGCAAAAGTTACCTTTTCAGCTGGTTAAAGACAGTGTCAATTCATGTAAATATTACCTGAAAACAAAGCTGGCCGAAGGGAAAAAATACCTCTTCATTGCAGACAAATCTTCATTTGGCAATATTTTTAATGAATATTCCGACTCTCTCGGAACAAAATTTTCTATCAAAGATCCGGAATCATATTGTAAATTGACGTTAGACATTAAGAATTATGAAGGAGACAGGATAATCCAGTTGCTCGACAAATCTGAAAAACTCGTCGCACAGGTTTTTATGAAAAAAGACGGGAAAGCTGTTTTTCCGCTCCTTGATGCCGGTATATACAGAGCGCGTGTAATATATGATCTCAATGGCGATGGAAAATGGACTACCGGAGATTTTCCGACACACAGACAACCGGAACCGGTCTCTTATTATCCGGGACCAGATTCTAAATACTCTTCCGAAATTGAGTTGAAAACAGGTTGGAATTTAGATCAGGCATGGGATATAGGAGTAAAAAATTTTAAGGATCCGAAATTGCGGGAGATTAAGAAAGGGAAATAGAAACCCGGGCACAAACTGCTTCTGCCTGGGATAAATTAAAGTAAATAGTATATTTAGGAATGAATAAATATTTGTATTAAATTTGGTTCTTTAAGTTCCGAAGTAAAACGCATCAGGATATGAAAATCGCAGAAGTACAAAAAGCAGAACTTAAATCTGATTTCCCCACGCTGGAAGAAATTTCAACCATACTGGATGAACAAAAAGGACGGCTCCTGATCGATACTATTAACTGGAAAGGCTATAATTATAAACCTGATGTGGCGTTGTCAATTGCATACAGCGACCATGAAATTTTCCTGAAATACTATATTACCGAGAATTATTTCAAAGCTGAAAAAACTGATACAAATGAGATGGTTTGTGAAGATTCGTGCGTTGAATTTTTTGTTTCACCGGAGGACGACGGGATTTATTATAACATGGAGTTTAATGCAATCGGTACCTGCCTGCTCGGAATCGGTACAGACCGGACAAACAGCAAAAAAGTCAGGCCCGAAATCATTTCAAAAATAAGAAGGCTTACAACTGCAGGAACAAAACCGGTCAAAGAGAAAGAAGGGGAATATGCATGGACTATTACCATAGCTATTCCTTTTGATGTTTTTTTCCGGCATGAGATAAAAGATCTGAAAGATAAAATCTTCAGGGCGAATTTTTATAAATGTGGTGATAAGCTTACAGTTCCTCATTACGTAACATGGAATCCGGTTGGCACTGAAAAACCCGATTACCATCAACCTGAACATTTTGGGTTATTAAAATTTGTATAATATGAAAAAAGGCCAATCTGCCGCTTCGCGGCATCTCCCCTAAAGGGGAGCTAATCTGTGGAGTTAAGAGGAATTGCACTTTTGTGCAGAAATTAGCCCCCCTTTAGGGAGGAAGTGGGGCAAAAAATTAAAGAAAAAATTTAAATTAACGAACAATACAAATTATGATTAAAGGTAATGCGCTCATCGGACAATCAGGAGGACCGACATCGGTTATAAACTCCAGTCTGGCAGGAGTAATTGAAACAGCTTTATCATCAGCTTTCATTAAAGAGATTTACGGGATGCAATTTGGCATCGAAGGTTTCATGCAGGAATGGCTCTATGATCTTGGCCGGCAACCACGCAAAATAATTGAAGGATTAAGACATACACCTTCCTCGGCGCTGGGCTCCTCCCGTCACAAGGTCCAGGAGAAAGATCTTCCTCTTATTCTGGATGTGCTTAAGAAATACGATATAAGATATTTCTTTCTTATCGGAGGAAACGACACCATGGACACTATACATCGGGTTGAAACCTACTGCAGGGATAAAAAATATGAACTGACAGGTATCGGAATTCCAAAAACTGTTGATAATGATCTGTTTGGAACAGATCATACCCCGGGATTTGCCTCTGCTGCAAGATCAAATATTCTCAATGTGATGCAAGCCGGAATACTTGCCCGCGATATGCAGAAAGTTGACACCTTTGTTATATATCAGACGATTGGAAGAGATGCAGGCTGGCTTGCAGCAGCAACTGCAATGGCAAGGAAAAATGAGGAAGATGCCCCGCATCTTATTTATGCTCCGGAATTTCATTTTGACCGTGATAAATTCCTGAAAGAAGCAGATGCATGCATTAAAAAATATGGATGGGTTTCCATTGTCTGCGGAGAGGGATTAAAATATTCTGATGGTACACCTGTAAGTTCTGCTACTGTGAAAGATAAGTTTAATAACACTGAATTTGGCGCTATGGGCGGATCAAGCGTTGCACTCAGACTTCACCAGATGATAAGCGGAGAGTTCGGATACAGGGGTGAATTTCAAATCACAGAATCACTGATAATGTGCGACTTTGTGAGAGCATCAGCTGTTGATCTCGATGAAGCTTATCGCTGCGGAGTCGAAGCAGTTAAACTTGCAGAAAGAGGGGAATCAGGATTTATGGTAAGTGTTAAAAGAACTTCAAACAATCCATATACAATTGAATTTGGGAAAGTCGCGTTAAAAGAAGTTGCTGTTTCTGCAAAACCTATGTCGCCGGAATTTTTTAATTCTGAAGGTAATCATGTATCTCAAAAATTCATTGATTATATAAAACCACTTGCGGGAGAGCTGCCTGAATTTGTACAGCTCGAAAAAATATTTGCAAAAAAGTAAAATAAATCATGACCAAAGAATTTAATAAAGTTGCACTTTCTTTTCATGCCCATCCCGATGATGCGGAAGCATGGAATGCAGGAGTCTTGAAACTACTAAAGGACAAAGGCTATAAAATCGTTATAGCCACAATGACGGCAGGAGACCTTGGTGGTTGTAATATGACGATGGAAGAGACTGCGAAGCTTCGTATTGAGGAAGCAAAAAAAGCAGCTTCAGTTCTGGATGCTGAGTACTATATGCTTGGAGGAACCGATGGATTTCTTTTTGATACAAAGGAGCTGAGGTTAAAAGCAATATCCCTGATGCGAAAGGTTAACGCTGGTATCATATTCACGCATCTTCCTTCTGATTATCATTCTGATCACCGGACAACAGCCAATATTGTTGAAACGGCAGCGATGGTCTCTTCTCTCGGAACGGTTCCGGTCAAAGAAAAAGCTCTTGAAATCACGCCGTTGTTGTATCATACCTCCCCATTGACCTTATCAGATCCGCTGGGATCACTGATTGTCCCGCCCCATTTTTTTGTCGATATAAAATCAGCTATTGACACAAAGAAAAAAATGCTCGGTTATCATATCTCGCAGATTGAGTTAATGCAGCACATGCATAAAATGAACGATTTCTTTGGATATGTGCTTGAAGGAAATCGCAACTATGGCAAAATGGCGGGGGTTGAATATGCTGAAGTTTACTGGCAGCATCTTGGAGGAGGTTTCCAGAAAGAAACCCAGGTTCAGAATGATCTTTCAGAATTTCTCATTAAATAAAATATAATAATTATGAAACTATCAGAAGAAAAGTATAATAAGTATGCCCTTGTAAGGGAGATGATGGAAACTCCGGAGATAATTAACTCCTTTAAACCTGAAGCTGCAGCCAGATTTGCGGAAGCTATCAGGAAACATAAAGGATTATTTCTTACAGGAGAAGGGAGCAGCAGGATTTTTCCTGCTAAAAGAGCAATTTATGCATCTCATAAAAAAGGTTTGACCCTGCCTGTTGTAACCGAAGGCTGTACACAGGCTGAAGAGTATAATCTGAAAGACTATGCAGTTTTTGCTGCTTCTAACTCCGGGCAGACAAAAGAAGTAGTCCGTCTGACAACCTTGCTTAAAAAGCAGAAACATACGGCAGTTTTCGGTCTTACTGCAAATCCGAAAACTAAACTGGAAGAAATTGCCTCAGATACACATGTATTAATCTGTGGCAAAGAAAACGCGGTTGCAGCAACCAAGTCAGTGGTTGAACAGGGGCTTTTTTATGATTCATTGCTCAGGATAATGAATGGTGAAAAAATGGAAGGGCTTAAGGGTCTGGCAGATAAAACAGCAGAGGCTCTGACATTAAAGATTGATCCGGCTATAACGGGAACAATCAGGAAAGCAAGCACAATATATTTTGCAGGAAGAAATAATGGTGTAGCAGAAGAACTGGCTCTGAAAGCCAATGAGATCACCAGGAAAAAATCAGCATTTCTGGAAGGAACTTTTGCAGTTCATGGTATTGAGGAGGTGATGGACAAAAATGAAGTTCTGATATGGATTGAACCATTTGCTGCTGAAATAGAAAAATTTAATGAGTGCCTTGTACAAGGTGTGGGAATGAATATCATTGCAGTATCATCCAAAAAAACCATGTTCCCTACAATTATTATTCCTGATGGTGGTCAATACGCGGAATATGTTCAGCTTGCCGCAGGATGGAATATTCTTGTGGAAACAGGAATCTCTCTTGGGATTGATCTTGATAAACCGACCAGGGCACGAAAAGTCGGAAATGAATATATTCCGGAATAAAGCACAGAGCATGGAGTACAGAGCACAGGGCAAACTTATTTTGTGATTTGGCCCTGAGCTCTGAGCCCTGAGCCGTGCCTTGAAAATAAACCTGATCTAAATATCTCTGACTAAGTCAAAAAAGTTATATCTTGGTTGGGAAAATCATAAGTAATTATCAGACATGGCAAAAAAAGAGGTAGCAGTTGGTATAGACATCGGAGGTACAAATACAGTCTTCGGTTTTGTCGACAGAAAAGGTAACATTCTTGGGGAAGACAGGTTAAAGACCACAAATTATGATGAAATTGAAGTATTTGTAGCTGCATTATACGAAAAAATACAGGTTACAGCCCAAAAGATAGGGAATGGGGCCGAAGTAATTGGATTTGGCATTGGGGCCCCTATGGGAAACATAAATAAAGGAACAATAGAACATGCTGCCGGTCTTCCCTGGAAAGGAATTGTTCCTATTGCGGAAATTTTTAACAGGCACACGAACCTTCCTGTAATTGTGACTAACGATGCAAATGCAGCTGCTGTCGGCGAAATGATATACGGAGGTGCCAAAGGAATGAAAAACTTTGTCGTTATTACGCTTGGTACCGGCCTTGGAAGCGGATTTGTAATTGATGGGAAACTTGTATACGGACATGATGGTTTTGCCGGAGAAATCGGACATACTGCAATCCGGCCGGGCCCGTCAAACCGCGATTGCGGATGCGGCAGAAAAGGTTGTCTCGAAACATATGTCTCTGCCACCGGCCTCAAAAGATCTCTTCTGAAGATAATGGCTGACAGCAATGAACCCAGCGAACTGAGAAAATTGAGTTTCGAGGAACTTGATGCAGAAATTATACATGATGCCGCAAAACGAGGCGATTATATTGCAAAGAGAGCATTTACGCATACTGGCAGGATGCTCGGCTTCAAACTTGCCGATGTTGTGGCGCATACCAATCCCGAAGCAATTTTTCTTTTTGGCGGGCTCGCCCTCGCCAAGGATCTGATTTTTGAGCCGGCGAAAGAATATATGGAAGAAAACCTTCTCAGCATTTACAAAGGAAAGGTGAAGCTTCTTCCTTCGCTGTTAAGTACTCATAATGCAGCAGTTCTTGGAGCAAGTTCACTTGTATGGACAAATAATGAATCGTGATCAATAAATTAAAACCTGCGGATATGGCCAATTTCCCTTCAGTACTGAATCATATTCTAGGGGTTGTTTTTATTATTATTGTTTTTGCACTTGCTTATGCGTATCTTAAACCGCATGAGCTTCATAAACGCAGGCTTGTATCCACACTTCTTCTAAAAATTAGTTATCTGGTTTATTTACTGGTCCTTCTCATTGTTATTTATCTTTCGGCACTAGTAAAAGGAGGACTGGAAACGGTATTCTATGGCATTGAATTTTTTGCATTCCTTGTTGTACTTTTTGTTCCCACCATCGGTATATTTGCAAGGAAACTTGGTCAGTTCAGCAAGAAAAGAGAAGGATATAATTACTTTTTTACGGTTGTAAATATTCTTTCCATAGTGGCTATTCTTGTAATGTATTTTATATAAAACCAAATCTATGATACAGGAACGTTTAATCGGGTATATTGAACAGAGTATCAGACAAAACTGGGAGATTGAGGCTTTGTCGAATTATAAAGAAAAAGGATATTCGTACAGGGAAATAGCCGAAAAGATCCTTAAAATTCATATTCTCTTTAAAGGATCAGGAATAAAAGAGGGGGATAAAATTGCTCTGGTTGGGAGGAATTCCGCAAACTGGTGCATTATCTATCTGGCAGCAGTAACTTATGGAGCTGTTATTGTACCGATTCTTCCTGATTTCAAACCCGACGATTTTACTAATATAATTAACCATTCTGATTCGAGGCTTCTTTTCGTTGATGATAAGATCTATGATCTTCTGGATCTTACAAAGATGCCTGAAATTATCGGGGTATTTTCTCTTGATGACTTTAGAATGATAAATTCCAGGGACCAGTCAGTTAAAGAAAGTTTTTCTTCCCTTGAGGAGAAATATTCAAATTCATTTACTGAGCTGAAGAAGGAAGATATTAAATTCTCTGATATATCAAATGATCATCTTGCCGTGATCAGCTATACTTCAGGCACTTCAGGATTTTCAAAAGGAGTAATGATAACTCATAACAGCCTTGCTGCCAACGTAAGGTATGCCCAGAATAACATGCCATTAAAATCAGGAGATCCTCTTGTGTCATTTCTCCCTCTGGCACATACCTATGGATGTGCGTTTGAATTCCTTTTCCCGTTCACAATAGGCTGCCATATTACAATTTTGTCGAAGACTCCATCACCGCAGATTATAATTCAGGCATTTAAAGAGATAAAGCCCAGACTTATTCTTTCAGTTCCTCTTGTAATTGAAAAAATATTCAAGAAACAGTTATTACCGGTCATTGGCAAACCTCACATGAAAATTTTACTTGCTATTCCTCTGCTGAATAAAATACTTTATAAAAAGATAAATGAGAAACTCGTTGAAACGTTTGGGGGAGAGTTTAAGGAAATAGTTATCGGGGGAGCTGCCTTTAATCCTGATGCTGAGAAATTCTTTAAAAAATTAAAATTCAAATTTTCTGTAGGATACGGGATGACGGAATGCGGACCGTTAATAAGTTACGCTTCCTGGGACACTACTAAGCTCGGTGCATCAGGAAGAGCAGTTGATACACTGGAAGTTACTATTGATTCTCCTGATCCGGAAAACGTTGTAGGAGAGATTATTCTGAGGGGGGAGAATGTGATGACAGGATATTATAAAAATGAAAAAGCAACCCGGGAGATGATTGATGAAAATGGCTGGATGCATACCGGCGATCTTGGTGTAATTGATAAGGATGGCAATATTTTCATTAAAGGGAGAAGCAAAAGTATGATACTCGGGCCGTCAGGAAAAAATATTTATCCCGAGGAAATCGAGGCAGTTATAAATAATAAAGATTATATAGTTGAATCGGTTGTGATTTCAGTGGATAATAAATTGATTGCATTGGTTTTTCCCGATTATGAAATGATGAAAAAGGACAATATATCAGAAGAACAGTTTATTGAATATTTGGATAAGACAAAGAAAGAGGTGAATGAAAGACTGCCTGAATTCATGGCCGTAAGTAAATTCAAAATACATCCCGAAGAATTTGCAAAAACACCCAAGAGGAGCATAAAAAGATTTCTCTATACCAAAGAATAGTATCTGTTTTATGGAGCTGTATGCAGTAATTGTAGCCGGAGGGAGCGGCAAAAGGATGGGAGCGGAGATTCCCAAACAGTTTCTGGAACTTGCCGGGAGACCGGTCCTTATGCATACAATTGAAAGATTTAAATCATACAATGATGCAGTAGAGATCATAACAGTGCTGCCTGAAAACCAACTCCGTTTTTGGATTGATCTGCAAAAGAAACATTCATTTTCAATTCTCCACACTCTTGTTAAGGGCGGTTCCAACCGGTTCTTTTCTGTCAGGAACGGGCTTAAGTTTGTAAGCAATTCTGGTTTAGTAGCCATTCACGACGGAGTCAGACCTTTTGTGAGTATTGATACAATTAAAAGATGTTTTGATGCTGCAGAAAAACTCGGCAATGCAATACCGACAATTTCTCCGACCGAATCTCTGAGAATAATAACAGAACAGGGAAGCCTTCCTGTTAACAGGTTTAATGTGAAGCAGATACAGACACCTCAGGTTTTTAATGCCGGACTAATCAAGAATGCATATCTGCAGGAATACAATCCTGATTTTACTGACGATGCGACTGTCCTTGAAAAGACAGGAGAAAAAATCAACCTTATTGAAGGCAATCGTGAAAATATAAAGATTACTACTCCTGAAGATCTTCTAATTTCAACAGCGCTTTTACAGTCCATCTCCTGACCTTTATGTTTGAAAAAAAGTTATTTGATTACAAAGGACTTGAAGTAAGAGTTTCAGATTATGCAAATGAGGGCATTTTAGACATTCTCAATCATGCTGTACAGGGTTCTGAAGGAGGTTTAAGATTTTCGTTGCAGAATATAGCACCGCGTATTGCTGCATACAAGGATCAGATCAGATTTGTCTCTCTTTATAAGAAAAACCATATAACAGGTACTGTCGGCTCATGCTACCGTGTATCCGGACAAGGAGACCTGAAGTACCCTTCTTCATATCTCCGGTATCTTGCTTTTCAGTCAACATATCAATCTGATTCCGGATGGAGAAAACGCAGTAAAGAGCTGATAAAGCATGAGAAGGACGATAATTTTAAACAAAAGACTCTTGAAATTTTCAGTAAACCGCATTTACTGGATCTTCGTGATGTATTTGAAGGAGACAAACACGTTATGTACGCCTTTCTGGAAAGCATGAATGAAAGGTCTAAAAACCTTGTCCATCAGGCGGGATACGAGTATATAAGATCATTCCTTACAGTAGCATTCAGCAGATTTTCACCTAAGTCCGATAGACATGTTTCCAGGTTAAAGGATGAAGAAAAACCTGTAATGGAATCACTTTTGCTGGAATATTATAAGGATTATTCATTTTTCAGTACTGACTATTCTTTTTTCGGGGACAAGTATTACATTTTAAAAGAGGGAAACGAAATAATTGCAGGAGTCTCTGCAATTCCTACGGTTTATAAGGTATACGATATTCCCGGAGTCTGGGGTTGGGTAATGATGAAGGTTCTGCCTAAGACACCTTATTTCCGGAGATTATTCCGGCCCGGGGAATTCAGATATCTGGTTTTCGATGCAATTTATTGCAGAAAGGGATGTGAGAATCTATTGGGAAAACTCTTTGAGTCAGTATGTGCTTCAGAAGGGTTTCATACCGGTCTGACGTGGCTCGACGACCATAGTCAGCTCTATGACAAATTGAGGACCGTTGTAAAAATGGGAGCACTAAACAGGATGCTGAACGCAAAACCGGGATTGGTATATTCCAGGTTTATAAATCTGTCTGAAAAAGAGAAGGAGTGTTTTTATAACGCACCGGCATATATTTCAGGATTTGACTTTTCATAGTTCTTATCAGAATCTCTGTGGCCCTCTGTGCTCCTCTGTGGCTCCCTGCCTGCCGGCAGGCAGGTCTGTGCAACTAAAAATTAAGAACTTACACGGAGTTACACAGAGAAGCACGGAGATCACAGAGAAAATCCAGTTGATGCGAACTTTTCAGTTAAGCATTTCAACTTTTTAATTATTATTGTTCATAAGTATGAAAAAATTAAGAATACATTATTTTCAGCACGTTGCTTTTGAAGGATTAGGCAGTATCGAAGAATGGGTTTCAATTTCCGGTCATGTACTCACTTCGACAAAGTTTTTTGAAAGTGCAATATTCCCCGAAATCTCTGATTTTGATTGGCTTATAGTAATGGGGGGGCCGATGAATGTTCATGATGAAGAACAGTTTCCCTGGCTGGCAGATGAAAAGAAATTTATCCGGCAAGCTATTGATGCAGGCAAAACAGTTTTGGGTATTTGTCTGGGATCACAATTAGTTTCAGCAGCCCTGAGGGCAAGAGTATATAAGAACAAGGAAAAAGAAATTGGCTGGTTTGATATTGTACTGACACCTTTTGCACAGTCGGGAAATTTGTTTTTTGATATGGGAAACAGGTTAAGAGTTTTTCACTGGCATGGCGATACATTTGATTTACCGGAAAATGCAATCCTGCTGGCATCTTCAGCCGGTTGTAAAAATCAGGCATATATCTATAAAGATAAAGTACTGGCGCTGCAGTTTCACCTGGAACCGACATTGAATTCCTTAAAACAGATGATTGATAATGGGAGGCAGGAACTAACAGCCGGGAAATTCACACAATCTGAGAAGGAAATACTGAGAAATAAAAAGTTAATCGAACCTGACAGGAAAATACTGTTTACAATATTAAACAGACTGGCAGAACTGTAAAAGGAAAATCACTATTTTTGCCACAGAAACGGGACGTTAGCTCAGTTGGTTCAGTCCGCCGGTTGGCGGATGACAGGGACAATAGGCAATAAGTTCTTTAATTACGGGTTGTTAGCTCAGTTGGTTTAGAGCATTACCTTGACAGGGTAGGGGTCACTGGTTCGAATCCAGTACAACCCACACATATTCGCTGCAAATAATTGTTGTATGTACTATGTTTATGGTTTGTACTCTCCTGAGTACAAAAAGTTTTATATAGGCTTCACTTCAGATTTAGAGAGGCGATTATTTTTTCATAACAATCAGGAAAAGAAAGGTTATACTTCAAAGTTCAGGCCTTGGATAATTATATATTCGGAAGAACAACCAGATAAGAAATCAGCAATGAAGAGAGAGAAACAATTAAAGTCAGCAAAGGACAGGTTGTTTATAAAGACATTTATACCTGGATAACTATTAAACCAATTATCATAAATACTTACCATGACAGGGTAGGTCCGCCAACCGGCGGATGGTTCGAATCCAGTACAACCCACAAATATTCGCTGCAAATATTTGTTATATGTACTATGTTTATGATTTGACCACCAAGATCACAGCGTTATTTTTCAGAGATGACACTACTGAATGACAACTATCTTAAATAATTAGTTTCCACTCAAATATGTGTGAATAATATAACTTATTTCTGCAATTGTGTAACGTTAATCGGAGTAGGTGTATTTACCTTTGTCAGGTATCACATCAATGAAAAATCAATTTATCATTGGTTATACCGTACCCTAAGAAGTAGGGACATCATAGTCATAGATAAATTAATTAATAATTAAAAAGCACCATTATGAAAAATTTTGTAATTAAAAAAGCCACAAACGGAGAGCATTACTTTAACTTAAAAGCAGACAATTTTCAAGTTATACTCACCAGTCAAATGTACTCTTCAAAACCAGCCTGCTTTAATGGTATTGAGTCAGTGAGGAACAATTGCCCTGATGATATCAGATATGAACGTAAAGAGTCAGTTAACAATAAGCATTATTTTGTTCTGAAGGCATCTAACGGACAGATAATTGGTAATAGTGAGATGTATGTTTCTA
>JBEKDR010000018.1:0-56994 GCA_050014255.1 Bacteroidales bacterium
ATAAACTTCAGGAGTTCTGCATCCCCGCCAGGGAACATTGGCATTTCCTCTACAACAACAAATGGTTGCTGTTCAGGTTCTGCTTCCTGTACCTCTTCTTTAACCTGTTGTTGAACCTCAACTACCTCAGTGTTTTTAACTTCAGTCTGTGCCTGATCAGCCGTCATAAGCTGTTTTACATCTTCAGGTTTGATTGAGTCAACTACCACAGGAGGAACATATTTCTGCTGCTGAACAACATCAGTTGGAGGAGGTGGTGGTGGAGGTGGAGGAGGAGCCTGTTCAGCTGGTTGATCCAGTTTCTCCATCTTGATCTCTACCTGTCTTTCCGTACGTTTAGATCTGTTTTCCAATGCTTTTGCATTAATATATGGAGTAATAACAGCAGTTGCCAGTATTAAAATGCCAATCAGTAAAGCAATAATCACCGTACGATTGTATTTTTTACGTAGTTTATAAGCTCCGTATTCCTTATTCCGAACCTCAAATACTATGTCATCAAAGGCAGGAGCATTTATTTTTTCTTTTGCCATCTTTTTACAGGTTTACGGTTTATTTCTTGGCAGGAGTAGGAGTAGTTGGTGCGATTCCTGCTGCGGTTTCCACCATCTTCTCTTCATACCAGGTGATATCAACTAACATGTAATGTGCGACTCCACAAATATTCATCTCATCGAAGATGTCAACAACATTACCGTAATTCGCTTTCTTATAAGCTTTGATAAGAACAATAGGACCAGTATCATCATCTTTCTTCAGCTGCCTGATTGAGCCCTTTAATGAATCCTGAGAGATAACAAGCTTACCTGTAACAACCTCATTGGATACAAAATCAATCTTTTTAAAGAGTGCTCTGTTTCTTTCAAGCAGCAGCTTACGAATACCGGTTGCGCTAAAATTTGTTTCATTTAAAGGGGGAGGACTATTATATTCCTCTGGTTTTACATTTCCCGTGTACCAATATATTTTATTATCAGGACCAAGGAGGATGTTCATCGTACGGGACGCTGCAATCCTTGGCGTAGGGGCGTTTGGATCCGTTTGCCTCTCAGGAAGAACAATCTCCATGATTTTTGGTTTACTGAAAGCTGTGGCAAGCATGAAAAACGTGATCAGCAGACACATCAGGTCAACCATCGGTGTCATGTCTATGTGCGGAGCGTGTTTCTTGGCTTTCTTCTTTCCGCCTGCTTTTTCCTCTTGAATTATTTCTGCCATATCACTTTTGTATTTCTGCGAGGTTAATTTTTACTGCGTCAAGAGTTGTGATAAGATTAAACTGTTTCACATTCTTATCCTGCATAATATCAAGTACTCTCTTAACTAACGGATAACTGGTCTTGGAATCACCTTTAATACACGCCTGTGCATTCGGGTTAATCTGACGTGTAAAGAGTATCCAGTCAGCAAGTTGATTATCAGTTGAATCAATCGGAATGCCTGTATCGAAAGCAGCCTTTTGTCTAAGATCTTTCGCTGCCAAAAAATCCTTCATTTTCGAAATTGGAACTCCCATGGAAGAAGGGTATTTTTCGAATGCCTTTAACTCGGTTTCATTAAATTCAATATTGTATCTCTTACCCATTTCAGTAAGGATCTTAGGTCTGTACTTAAGCGAAGTATCAGGCCCGTTATCAAAATTCAGATAAACCTTATCGTCTTTTGAAAGAAGAAGAGTCATCGTATTAAAATTAGGTGTAGGTTTTTCTGATATAGAAAAAGGCGTATCTACAGGAGCCGGTTCGGGTTGACTCATCGTAGCTGTCAACATAAGAAACATGAGAACTACCGAGAAGAGGTCAACCATTGGCGTCATATCGATATGGGGCGATTTTGTTGGTAATTTAATCTTTGGCATTGTAGTTTTTTATTAATTAATTTTGACCAAAAGATAAATTTATAATCAGTTGCTTTTCAGTGAAGCGGCAAAATTCTGTGTCAGACTGAAACCTGCTTCATCAATTTTAAATGTGTATGAATCAATTGTTGACGAGAAATAGTTGAATGCAATGATTGACAGGGTAGATCCTGTTATACCAAATGCAGTGTTAACAAGAGCTTCAGAAATACCGCCTGCAAGAGCAAGAGCATCAGGAGCGCCGGAGTGGGCGAGAGCCGCAAATGCACGGATCATACCAAGCACTGTACCGATAAGACCGATCAACACAGAAATTGAAGCAAGAGTTGAGAAAATAACCATGTTCTTTGACAGCATCGGGAGTTCGAGAGCTGTAGCTTCTTCAAAAGATTTCTGAATCGAAAGGATTTTCTGGTCCTTTTCAAGCTCTTTGTCTTTCTGAAGGTCACGGTAACGAGTTAATCCTGCTTTCATAACGTTTGCAAGAGAACCTTTCTGTTTGTCACAGGCTTCCATAGCTTCTTCGATCTTGTCAGCTGCAAGAAGACCCTGAAGCTGACTTACAAATGTATTAAGTCTGCCTTTTCCTTTTGCTCTTGACAGCGTAATAGACCTTTCGAATATGAAAACAATAAGGGTCAAAACGCATGTCATCAGAATAGGAACGATCAAACCACCCAGGTAGATCATTCCCAGATAGTTACCCTGAAGGGCTTGTCCTTTCGGATTGCCTCCTTCGAAGTTTACAGGATTACCCATTATTTGTGTGAACAAAATATAGGAAACTATAAATGCTATTAAAATAGCGCTTGTTGCAAAAACATTCTGCAACGCATCTTTTAACGAACTTCCTTGTTTACTCATTTTTATCGATTTGTTTAAGTTTAAGATTTTACGATTTGCAAATATATATTATGAATTGTTTTTTTCCAATAGAGTAAAGAACAATGTTAAACTTTTAATATAGTTTAGAATAATTCTCTAAACCTGAAGACCGTTAAGACATCATTATACCCTGTCAATATAGCCATTAATATTATTTTTATTTTATTTTTTAACAAATTTATTGTGTCAGTGTTATATTATAAGTTCTCGATTTCGTAATTGGTATCTCCTGCGATTTATATCCCTGCAGGCTTATTATAAGAATCTCCGAGCTCTCGGGAATTTCAAATTTAAATTCACCTTTTGGATTTGTCATACTTTCAGCAGCTGTATCTTTTACCCTGATTGAAACGTAAGGAAGAGGCTGTCCTGCTGCATTCTTTATTACCCCTTTAATTTCATTGGGGTTAATTCCTTTTTTGATCGAAGCTTCGAATTCGTGAATATAATTTATCTGGCTTTTTGCAGATGCGTTCGCAGGGTCAAGAGCAAGGATTTTATTATAAGCTTCTGTTGCTCTTGATAAATATGGTAATCTGCCTTCATTCGTCTTTTCTGTTGATGTTGACCGCAATTCAACAGAGCCTATCCCGTTATATCCCTTTATTTTATTTTCCTTGTTGTTTGGATCAAGGTTGATCATCCTGTTATAATAATCTTTTGATCTGGTGAAATCACTGCTCATCATAAAGAAATAACTGAGATACCCGAAAGCTTCTATCATCTCACTTTCATTCTTCAGGGAATCGGATTTTGCAATATCAATAAGCTTTTCAAATTTTGGCTTGGCGATTCCAAGTTTCAGGTCAGGGTCCATTTTGGAATAGGTTCTTGCAATAAAAAGATATGCCGGTATGTAATTTGGTGATTTGGATTCAACCAGAGTAAAGATTGAATCAGCTGTTTTGAAATTTTCCCCTGTATAATATGCTCTTCCAATTCGCATGAGATCTTCAGTATTATCCTTAGTCGGGTCAAGCAACTTCGTCCATGTTTTTGCAGCACCTTCATATCTTCTATAGTTATAGTAATTGGTAGCAATCTCGTTCAGCACGCTTTTATCATCAGGATTCAGGCTCAGGACTTTTGCATACTCTTCAAAAGCCCTGTCTATTTCAGAATCGGCTTTTGCGACGCTGCTTTCCAGGGTCGATATCTTAGTTGGCATTCGGTGCTATAGTATATTTTGATTTTTCCTTATCAAGCTGTGATTTCAGACCGTTAAGCTCTTCAACCATCTTCGGATAGTTCTGGTTCTTTTTCAGGAGTATCCTTGCCATATAATAATAGTCCTTCTTAATAATACGCTCCGGTGCAACTGTTTTAAAAAGAGTCTCCATATAAGACAGGGCTTTATCATAATCGGGAGGATTCTTTTCGTAGCACGAATAAGCGGCGACACGGTTCATGTATGTCCTCGATTTGTCAACCTTGAAAATATCTTCAACATTCGTAATGACTCCGTCATAATCTTTTGCATAGAAGAGGGCATTCACATACCTGGTTTTTGCAGGAATGTTTCCTGCAGTCAGATCAAGATATTTCTTAAAATTCTCTCTTGACTGGTCGTATCTCTGGGCAGAAAGATATAGCTGACCGAGTTCTCGATAAGCCGGAGCATAGTTGGCATTGAGCTGTATCGCCTGTTCATAATAAGGAATCGCTGCCTGAAGGGCACGTCCCTTAACATAGATATTACCTATTTTCATGTTTGCTGTAGGCGATTGCGGATCTGCGTCCTGGGCCCGGTTGTAATTTGCGATCGCCTTGGAACCATCGGTCACTAGAATATAGATATCACCGGCAATTAAAAATACATCTTCATCTTTGCTATCAATTTTTACAGCTTCCCTGATAAGTGGCAGCGCCAGCGATGTATCCACCTTGTTTTCTTTAATATATGATTCAGCAATTTTTGCAAGAGCAAATGCATATTCAGGTGCAGGAGGCACAATCTTTTTTATATTTTTATACGGAAGCAGAAGGCTTCTGGCTTTTGCCCGCATGTCGGCAGCTGTTTTTGTGTCGCCGGTATAAAATGCAACTTTAGCCAGACCTACATAGTTCAGAGGATCACTGGCATTAGCGCTGACTCCTTTTTCGTATATTTCTTTAGCCGATTTTGCAGCAACAGTTAAGGAGTTTGATATTGTGTCGGCAAAATAATCGAGCAGGTAGTTTTCACCCAGAAAGAAATAGTTTTTGCTGTTTGCAGGTTCTTTCTTAATCAAATCCTGGTACATTGCCAGGGCTTTATCATACTGTTCGCTCTTTGTGAGTGAAATTGCAGTTTTTAAGTCCTGTGCCTTAATGTTAAATGAAAAACCTGTCAATAAAATTGCCAGAAAAATTGCTGGTCTTAAAATTAAACGTTTCATAGCGATCATTATTTTATGTCAAATTTGGTACTTATTATATTCCATTTTTCCCACTTCCCAATTATCATCTGCTAGTTGCTAGTTGCTAGTTGCTAGTTCCTAATTCCTAATTCCTAATTCCTAATTCCTTTTTTCCTTATTTCTACTTACTACTTACTACTTACTACTTACTACTTACTACTTACTACTTACTACTTACTACTTACTCTTTTTCACTAGCACCCAGCACCCAGCACCCAGCACCCAGCACCCGGTAACTAGTGCTTTATCTGAACCAGTCTTATCGGCATTGTTGCCGGCACAAGCCCCGATTTAAGCACAACCCGTTGTCCCTGTTCCCCGCATGCCCAGTTTATAAATCCGGAACCCAAACCAGTGAACGTCTCCCTCGAAATAAGGTAAATCTCTCTTACGAAAGGATACTCCTTGTCATAAATAAAACCCTGATAAGGTCGGTAATAGCTTCCGTCATTAATATATTGCTGCGAAACGGCAACAACATTTACCTTATTAATGAAACTCATACTCAGCGAATCCTTTTTATCACTTATCCAGTTAACGCTAATAATACCTAATGCGTCAGGATTCTTTGAAACAAAATTAATAACCTCTGCATTATTATTGACAGCAAAGAAATTTTCGCTCAGTGAGTCTTTTATTTCAAAGAGTTCTTTAAAATATCTGATATTTCCCGATTTGTTATTGTCAAAGATGACGCGGATATCACCAAGTTTCGATTTTTCGTTAACTTCTTTCCACGTTTTTATTTTCCCGAGGAAAATATCTTTTACCGTATTATATTTTATAAGAGTATCCTTATTGTTATGGTTTGTAATAAGAGCAAGAGCATCATAGGCATAAGTAGTGGTGCGTGCGATGATCTGAGTGTCACGCAGATATTGAATCTGATAATCCGAAAGCTTCTTGCTTGTTACAATGACTTTTACGGAATCATTCATAAAATCATTTATCACATCAAACTCCGGTTTAAACATGGGTTTGATTTTTGCGCCTGTATACAGATGTGTAAAAGTAAAGACTTCAGTTTCAATGAGTGGTTGAAAAGATTCATCAGCCACTATCCGGATATTTCCCCTGGTTGGTGTCTCATTTGTTGCTGTTTTACCCATACCGCCACACGATGCAAGAAAGAGTAACAATCCAAAGAGAGGGATGTACAATAGTAATTTATGACTAATAGTTCTATTCACTTAATTTGAAGGTGTTAATCTTTTATTCCGGCACGCAATAATAATAAAATTTTGAATAACTGATACTATGTTCATATTTCTAAATTTTGTCAAGGTCGGTATTTTCATTTTATTCAATGCAAAGCTTATGCCAAGCCTTGAGTTAAGATTGAATTTTTCCTGTTCATACGTATCTTTATAAGTTATGCTACCTACTCATCATCCTCATCTTTTGTAAAGAAAACCGCAACTATTTTAACATAAGCTCTGTAAGCCCTGTATAAACCATAAAATATCAATGTTGATCCCATCAGTACTCTTACAGGTTTGGCAAGATAACTTAGATCGGAATAGAATATAAAATACCAACCAACTCCAAGGTAGAAAAGCACCATGAATATTGAGAAGATGGCTGTTACCTGTTCCATTAATCTGTTCCCGTTCATCATGGAATTATTTTGTTATCAAATTAAGGGAAATTTGATTTATTATCAAAATTAAACTAATAATTTCGTTATAAAAATACTATTTGATGAAATGCATTGTTCTATTGATGAATGATATTGTTACTTCAATAAAAGTGAACTATCACCATAACTTAAAAATCTGAACCTGTTCTCAAGAGCAAAGGTATATATTTTTTTCCACCTGCTTCCTGCCCAGGCTGAAATAAGAAGAAGAAGAGTGCTGCGAGGCTGATGAAAATTTGTAATCATTCCGTTTGTCATCCGGAATTGATATCCCGGAACAATCATTATGCTTGTAGAAGCCTGAAGACAGATTAAATTCCGTTCATGAATATAGTTCAATAAAGCTCCAAGTGATTCCTTAACTGAAACATTTGTTTCCATTTCGTAAGCTTCCCATTGCCCAAGTGAAAAATCCGGAAATGAACCTGAAGGGTTTTGGATCAGTTTAACTCCCAGCCAGTAAAGACTTTCCAGTGTTCTGACCGATGTTGTGCCTACAGGTATGACTTTTCCCTGGTTTTCAAGCACCAGTTGGATTGTTCTTGCATCCGTCGAAAAATGCTCACAATGCATTTCATGTTCGTAAATATTTCTGGATTTTATCGGTTTAAATGTACCTGCACCCACATGCAGAGTCAATTCAACTGTCTTTATTCCTCTCGCTTTAATCTTTTCAAATACGTTCTCTGTAAAATGTAATCCGGCTGTTGGCGCGGCAACGGATCCTTTGATCTTTGAATAGATTGTGTTGTATCTTTCAATATCCTGAGCTTCATCCTCCCTGTCAATGTATGGTGGAAGAGGTATATGTCCTGTTTTTTCCAGTGCTTCACCAAAACTTATCTCCTTGCAGGTCCATCTAAATCTTATGCACCATGCCTCACCGAGTGGTTGCAGCCGTTCTGAGGACAGATTATGCTTATTACCCTTATATTTAAAAGGGGTCGTTAAAATGCCGCCTTTCCATTTTTTGAGATTTCCGACTATACATTTCCATTCAACCGGTTTTTTCGAACTAAAAGATAATGAATAATCAACCGGGGATATAGGTTCGAGGCATAGAATTTCAACATTTGCACCGGTCTCTTTTTGAAAAAGTATGCGGGCCCTTATTACCCTGGTATTATTAAAAACAAGAAGAGAATCGGGGGGGAGGTATTCGTCTATGTTTGTGAAGATGTCCTCTGAAATTGAATCATCTTTATAAACAAGAAGCTTTGATTTATCTCTTTCATTAACAGGATACTGTGCGATCCGGTCATCCGGCAGATCGTAATCATAATCGTTTATGTCGATTTCTCTCATTTTTCAATAGTTGCAAGGTGCATGTCTAGACAATTTACCCTGGAACCTGCAACCTGCACCAATTAGGGCGGATAAAAATAATCATTAATAATTGTCTGAACTCAAATCCATGGTAATTTATTACCTTTGCAATGCAGCAGGCCGTTCCATCGTTCTCCGCCAGCTGGCGGGGGAAGGAAAGTCCGGGCAACACAGAGCACCATACTTCCTAACGGGAAGATATCCGTGAGGGTATAGTAGTGTAACAGAAAATAACCATCCGCCAGCTGGCGGATAAGGGTGAAAAGGTGAGGTAAGAGCTTACCGGTCCGGTTGGCAACATCTGGAGCCGTACACCTTATGGGTTGAAAGACCATGTATACCGGCGAAAAGGGCTGCTCGTCCGATGCCGGGGGGTAGGTCGTATGAGCATTATAGTGATATAATGCCAAGATAAATGATGGAAACCGGTTTTAATATCTATAATAGAGACCAAAACCGTACAGAATCCGGCTTACAGGCTAGCTGTCTAAAAAAATGACGGGCGAATTTGTCCGTCATTTTTATTTTACACACGAATAATTAGTAGTTGGTTGTGTTTGTTGATAATTTATTTGATCTTAAATATACTGTCTTCCATCGGAACATCAACTTCTACCTTTGTAAAGGTTGTCTGGAAATCCATACCCTGCGCGGATGCTGTTGTTTTCATTGGTATCATAACTCCGCTGGTCTCAGTATAATCTGATGGATATGAATCCATTGTTACAGTCGTACCATTCATCGAAGTTGTCGTAGATGTTTTAACAAGAAAATATGAGTTTTTGTCAATGAACATATCAATAACTGCTCCTCCTTCAACTGTGGCTTTTAATTTATACGCGGGTTTATCATTAACATTTTCTTCACCGGCCAGTGTAAGCTGACCATTCTTTAAATAATTGGCCAAAGGATTCTGGAATATACTGTTTCTGAGAGTTTGTTTTACCTGGTCAGGACTCATTTCCATGGGCTCGGTAGAACCTGTCATCGGGCTTACAGTGTACCCTTTCTCTCCATCAAAAACCGTTACCATATCCTGACCGTTAAAAGTAGTTACAGATTTAATTTTATTAGGATTTTTCATCCATAGCACCATGGGCATATCAGTACCCATTGCCGACACTGTGGCAGTGATCTTAATTGTTTTCAGACTGGCAACGTGGTCCAGTTTGTTGGCCTCGGTATACTTCTTCACTATTTCATCAAGTGATTGGGCGCTTATGACAGTCATCATTATCAAACCTGCCATAATAAAAATTAGTTTCTTCATACAACTGGTATTAAGGATTAATAATTAAATGAATTTATTGTTTTTCTCAATGCGATGAGTTTATTCAAAAGATCATCCATCCCTGAGAGCTTCAGCATATTAGCTCCGTCAGATTTTGCAACCGAAGGGTCAGGATGGGTTTCGATAAAAATGCCGTCAGCTCCAACGCTTATAGCTGCTTTGCCTAATGTCTCAATCATCTCCGGTCTGCCTCCCGATACGCCTTGTTCCTGGTTAGGCTGCTGCAGAGAATGGGTAATATCCATAATTACGGGAACGCCGATCTGTTTCATAACCGGAATATTTCTGAAGTCGACTACAATATCCTGATATCCGTACATATTACCGCGGTCTGTAAGCATGATGTTGCTGTTTCCTGACTCTCTTACCTTCTCCACGGCAAATTTCATCGATGACCCAGACAGAAACTGTCCTTTTTTAATATTAATCCATTTGCCTGTGACTGCAGCAGCTGTCAGAAGATCGGTCTGTCTGCATAAAAAAGCCGGAATTTGCAAGATATCTACATATTCGGCTGCAATTTCAGCCTCGTTGGGGTTATGTATATCGGTAATAACCGGAACGGAATACCTCTTTCGCACTTCTGCAAGTATTTTAAGCGCTTTAATGTCTCCAATCCCTGAAAATGAGTCACCTCTTGATCTGTTTGCTTTTCTGTATGATGATTTAAATACAAACGGAATCTGATATTTTTCAGATAATATCTTCAGATAGCCAGCTGTTTCAAATACAATATCCTCACTTTCAACAACGCATGGACCTGCTATCAACAGAAAATTGCCAGATTCATTAAAACTTATCCCGGGAATATTTATTCCAGCTTGTGACATATTATAACAAAGTTAAAAAAAATATTTATAAAAAAAATATTGAGTTATCTTTCTCTGTGCAACTCTGTGCTCCTCAGTGTCCTCTGTGACAGTTCTTTTTTTGTTACACTGAGGGACACAGAGGGTCTCACAGAGAACCTCAGAGCCATTATTTGTTATAATTGTAAATATCTTTCCACATGGCAGAGAGTCTTTTCCTGATCTCTTCCTCTTTAGAGTTTACGCCAGGATCATAAAAAACAGTTCCTTTTATCGCTTCGGGCAGGAAATTGTCAGGAATAAAATTCCCTGAATAGCTATGAGCATATTTGTATTCCTTTCCATACCCAAGATTCTTCATTAAAGCTGTGGGAGCATTTCTGATATGCAACGGAACGGGAAGATCACCTTCAGATTTGACATAAGCGATCGCATTATCAATTGCCATAATTGATGAATTGCTTTTCTGGGAGGTAGCCAGGTAAATTGCAGCTTCTGACAAAATGATACGTGATTCCGGCCATCCGATTACATTTACAGCTTCAAAACAAGCCTGGGCAAGAAGCAGGGCATTCGGGTTGGCAATTCCAATATCTTCAGCAGCAAGGATCAGCATCCTCCGTGCAATGAACTTGGGGTCTTCTCCGCCTTCGACCATGCGTGCAAGCCAGTAAACTGCCGCATTAGGATCGCTCCCCCTGAGAGACTTTATGAATGCAGAAATAATATCGTAATGCTGTTCGCCATTCTTGTCGTAGAGTGCAAGGTTCTTCTGAACATGTCTCAGAACCATTTCATTGTTAATAATGATTTTTTCAGGAGTTGATTCATCGGCTTCTGAGCTTACAACAAGTTCAAGAGCATTGTAGAGTTTCCTTGCATCACCACCTGAAACTCGTATAAGAGCTTCATGTTCCGCAATTTCAATATTGTATGCAGCAAGGTAACTGTCTTTTTTTAATGCTTTGTTCATTAATTTTATAAGCTCCTCCTCGGTTAACGGATTCATCACATAAACCTGGCACCGCGAAAGGAGTGGGGATATAACCTCAAAAGATGGATTCTCCGTGGTTGCTCCGATTAGGGTTATTATTCCCTGCTCAACTGCACTCAGAAGTGAATCCTGTTGTGATTTATTAAAACGGTGAATCTCGTCTATGAACACTATTGGATTGGGCTGGTTAAAGAACTGTTGGTTTTTTGCTTTTTCTATAGTCTCTCTGACATCCTTAACTCCGGAGTGTACGGCACTCAGATGAAAAAAAGGCCTTTTCAGTGTATTTGCAATAATTCCGGCGAGAGTTGTCTTTCCCACACCAGGAGGTCCCCATAAGATGAATGACGGAATATTTCCCGATTCAATCACCTTCCTCAGAACCGCATTCCTGCCGACCAGATGTTCCTGTCCGCAAAACTCAGAGAGTTCCCTTGGTCTTAACCTTTCAGCAAGAGGTTGATTTGCCAGCATTTTTGAAATGTTTGCGTAAAAGTAATAAAACAATTTTTGTTCTCACAGATTTTGTACATGACACATTATTAATAATGAGTTTATCATTATACTTGTATCAGATTATGATTATAAACTGGTCCAATTCCTTAGTGACCCTTTGTGTGACTTAGTGGCTGAATACCTTTTACCACAAAGGGACGTCAAGTGCAACACAAAGGAACACAAAGAAATATCGATTCTGAAATTGGTTCATAAAGCATTCAAACTGATAAATATGATGAATAAAACTATTGGCATAGCCTTCGGATTGATGATTCTTACCGGATGTTCTGTAAAGTCTGATAATAATAAAAACAGATTTATTGAAGGTCAGAATATTACTGCTGACAGCGGGATGGTGGTTTCAGCTCACCCTCAGAGTTCAAGGATAGGCGCCAGTATTCTGCAGAAAGGCGGAAATGCTGTCGATGCAGCCGTAGCCACGGAATTTGCTCTTGCAGTATGCTATCCTGAAGCCGGCAATATAGGTGGCGGTGGATTTATGCTCATAAGGACAAGTGATGGTAAAACCGATGTTATTGACTACAGGGAGAAAGCGCCGAAGGATGCAAAACGTGATATGTATCTTGACAAATCAGGAAATGTATCGGAAGGATTAAGTACTGATACACATCTTGCCATCGGAGTACCGGGTACGGTAGATGGAATGTTATATGCACATTCAAAATATGGTAAACTCCCTTTTAAAGAGGTAATTCAACCTGCAATCGATCTTGCAGAACACGGATTTCCGGTCACAGGGAGACAGGCTTCAGAACTTAATTCAAATAGAAAAACTTTTATTGACAGAAACTCTTTCAGACCTGCATTCGTGAAGGATTCATTATGGAAGGAGGGAGATATTCTGATCCAGGCCGCACTTGCTGAAACACTAAAGAGAATCAGAGATTACGGCCGAGATGGATTCTATTCCGGAAAAACAGCCCGCTTATTAATAAAGGAGATGAAAAGAGGCAATGGGATCATTTCGGAACAGGATTTGAAAGAATACAGATCCGTTTCAAGAGTGCCCCTCATTGCTGAATATAAAGGATATAAAATTATTACTGTACCACCTCCTTCAAGCGGAGGGATTATTCTTATTCAGCTTTTAAAGATGATAGATCAATATCCTTTGAGAGAATGGGGATTCCATTCATACCGTACAATTCATCTGATGGTCGAGGCAGAAAGAAGGGCTTTTGCTGACCGATCGGAATACCCTGGTGATCCGGATTTTGTAAAAATACCTGTCGATCAGTTAGTTAGTACTAAGTACTTGTTTAACCGTATGAGCACTTTCGATGAAAAGAGAACTTCCTCTTCAATGGAAATAAAGCCAGGTTCCCCTGAAGGATATTCAAGTGAGGAAACGACTCATTATTCGGTTGTCGATGCCGAAGGAAACGCTGTCGCTGCTACAACCACTTTAAACAACATATTTGGAAACAGCATTGTGGCAGACAGTGCAGGATTTTTGCTTAACGATCAGATGGATGATTTTTCTGTTAAACCAGGTTTCCCAAATATGTATGGACTTGTGGGTGGTGAAGCTAATTCTGTTCAACCGGGAAAAAGAATGTTGAGTTCAATGACTCCTTCAATCGTGGAAAAAGATGGAAAACTGCTCCTGGTTTTGGGATCACCGGGAGGTTCAACTATTCCTACTACGGTTTTCCAGGTAATTGTTAATGTGCTGGACTTCGGGATGAATATTCAGAGGGCTGTCGATGAGGGACGGTTTCATCATCAATGGCTGCCCGACTGGATCAGCTACGAAAAAAATGCTTTAGACAGCCTTTCCTGCATAAAACTCGAAGATATGGGTCATATCCTGAAAGAACGCACATCAATAGGTTCTGTCAATGCTATCATGATCCTTCCCGGAGGGAAAAAGACAGGGAGTGCGGACAAAAGAGGCAATAATTCATCCTGTGGATACTGACAGTTTTTGCGGTTCAATATTTTTTACTATATTGCCTCAAATTTATTTTCTTTAAAAAAAATAAATTAATACTTTTAACAATTGAAATTGAATTTTTGGGAATATTCGGGTTGTAATTATTGTATTTGAATACATTCAGATATATTCAGTTATGAAAAAAACTCTGCTTATTGTAGTTATCATTGTGGCAGTAATTATTGCCCTGCCTGTAATTAATCTGATCCGCTGGAGCATTCAACAAAAAAAACCGTTGGATATTATTATAGTTGATAAAACTGTACCAACACTTGATCGTGAACATCACAAGCCATTTACCTGGATACTTACCAATGATAGATTTGTAAAAAAAGAAAGCAAAACAAGTTATTCCTTTAGAAAAGATTATTACGGATTTTTTCCACAGCGTCCGTTGCGCGACAAAAAATGGGACAGGAATGATTATCATCTTGCAGACATTATTAACCTTGCGAATAAGAGTGATGCCTTATATTTTACCGACACATATGGAGTCTTTTTTAACGACTGGTTCAGAGGGATAAACAAAAGCCGCAAATCGAGAAAAATTTATGGAGGACTTAATAATACTGACTTCCTGCTTCTTAAGGAAATGAAAGACAGGAATAAACTTATTATTTTGGAATATAACTCATTCGAATATCCTACTGCTGAATTTGAATCTGTCAGAACCCAGGAAAAGCTTGGGATATCTTTCTCGGGATGGACCGGAAAATATTTCAATTCTCTTGACACTACAACTACTGATTTTCCAATCTGGATGACGGCAATGTACCGTAAAGAATACAGGAAGCCATGGAAATTCAAAAAACCCGGTATTGTCATCCTGAAAGAAAAAGATATTGTAGTCCTCGAAGAAGGCAGGCAACTGAAGCATTCAATGCCTCAGATAATTACTGATGCTGCTTCGTCACTGAAATATGAAGTTGTTCCGTCAGTTGCATTTGACCAATGGTTCGATATTATCGATCCACTTCAAAACAAGGTTATTTCAAAGTTTAAGCTTGATACAACACCGTTAGGCGATTCTCTGTTGATTAACAATGCCTTGATGAGTGAATTTCCTGCAGTCGTTCAGGATCCGGTGGCACAGAGAACATATTATTTTTCAGGGGATTTTGCCACTTACAATGTACCGTTCTGGACGGCCAGACTAAAAGGTGTTGAAAAACTTAAAGGAATTCTCTTTTCGGATAAGCCGGACGATAACAGAAGATTTTTCTGGCTCTATTACAGACCGCTTATCAATAGTATCTTCAATGATTATTATTTATCTTTAAATAAGAAATAAAATAAGAGGATGCTGAGTATTCGAATCACCCCCTTTTATTTCCCCCCAAGGTGGGAAAATATTCTGTATTTAAATGTAGTTCAACCAGAACAAAAAGAATTTTCGCCCCTTTAGGGCAGATCGGACAGTCGAAATCCAATAACCGCAAAGATCGCAAAGAATTAAGCAAAGATCGCAAAGAACTGAATTATAATATTTTGACTTTGCGTACTCTGCGCCTACTTAGCGTACTTTGCGGTTAAAAAAGACCTTTTTCAACGTCCTCAGAGGGGTTTAACGATACATTGAAAACTTATCTAGGATCATCCATCTTTGTAATTCACTACGAAGCAATCTTACGGATTTTAATATTGAGTTATTGCTGCAAGTATTATCTTTGCTATATATGAAGATATCAGTAATCCAACCCGATACGGCATGGGAAGATAAATCCCATAATTTTGAGAATCTTTCCCGACTTATATCTCCTCTTTATAACATGACAGATATTGTCATATTGCCTGAAATGTTCAATACAGGGTTTTCAATGAATCCGGTACAGCTAAGCGAACCTCCGGATGGAGAAACCTTCGTTTGGATGAAGAGCATCGCTGAAAAAGGAAACTTTGGTTTATGCGGAAGCTACATCGTGAAGGGAAATATAAACTACTTTAACAGATGGGTATTTGTTTCTGCTGAAAATGAAGTCTGGCATTATGATAAACGCCATTTGTTCAGCATTGGAGGTGAAAACAAGCTTTTCTCTGCCGGTAGATCAGGATTGATTTTCAGTTTCAGAGATGTAAAAATCAGTCCTTATATATGTTACGACCTGCGCTTTCCTGTCTGGAGCAGGAACACAGAAGGATATGATCTTATGATTAATTCTGCAAACTGGCCTGAAACCAGACGAAATGTCTGGACAACACTTTTGAAAGCCAGGGCTATTGAAAATCAATGCTATGTGGCAGGATCAAACAGGGCCGGAACCGATAACACTGGTACTAAATATTGCGGCGATTCAATGATAATTGATCCCAGGGGCGAAATAATTTCATCTGCAGCGCCTGAAGGGGAGCGTTCTGTTTCCGCTGAAATATCCCTTACTGAGCTGAAAGATTTCAGGAAGAAGTTTCCAGTTCTGAACGATATGGATGATTTTACATTAAACACTAAACGCTGAACTCTGAACCAGACCCGGTATGTGCCTTAATTCACGCAGCAAAACAGGCTTTGGTGGCAGGATAATGGTCCCTTTACCTCAGCCGGAATAATATCTTTATCAGCCAATTTATATTGTAACGGTTTCTCCTCATTAACCTTCTGCTCTTTTGAACAGAAGATGCAACCCTTTGTTTTTGAAAAGTGCCGCTTACTCTCCTTTATGGCATCCGGATCCGAACTAAAAACACCCAGATAAATCCTCTTTTCACCATCCGGTAAAAATGGACATCCTTCCTTATGAACAGCATGATTCTCATTTGTCAGTGGCCTGACAGCCACGTAATACGTTGCAACCATTGTTTAATTATTTTTAATTATCAGATCTGAAATTATGCTCACATTTAGTCGGCTACACATTATATCCTTTTAGTCAAATTGTAGAGTTTTATCGGGTTTATGCTTTATTTGTTACCAGGTGATTTTAAATCATAAAGAAAAAGTAGCGGTAAAACGGCACAGCCGCCTGATGGCATACCAACAATTGAATCTTCAAGGATTCTCTGGTCAGACCTGATGTTAATAACTTTTATAATAATTTATATGTCAATGCTTTATGAGTTTTGAATATCTTCTTATAAAATAATTAAAAATTAATATCAGGTAACATTTAAATGCATATCCCGATAAAACGTCAAACTTTAATTTTAAACTAAATACTTATAATCATGAAAAACGTAGACAAATCAGCAGAAACGATCAGAAACTTTGATCAGTTAATTTCTAAATTCTCAGAAAATGAAATTTTGACCGAACTTGGTATGAGCAATGTCAGGGGAGGCGAAGGAGAAGGTGACGGCGGTTCATCAGTAATCATTATCCCAAAATTCTAGTTTTTAAAAAGAGGTTACTTCTTCTTCTGGTGAAAGCGTGTTTCCAAGAATGGAAAAACGCTTTTTTCTTTTTCTTTTTTTTACTAATTTGGTAAAATAATCAGTTTCGAAAGGGGTTGTCATAAGTTGAAGAATTGAAAAAGATCTTTATTCTAATTTGTTTTACATTTTCGTTTGTTATTACGGGTTTTACTGAAGCACAAAACGAAGATAAACAATTATTATTTCAAAGATTTCTGAAACAGTACAATGCTGGTGACCTGGTTAATGCTGAAGCGACTTTACATCTTTTTCTTGATTCTAAAGTTCCACTTACTGAAGGACAGTTGATTGCAGCATACAATAACCTGGGAGCAATTGAATTATCACTTGGCAAGTATGACAAAGCACTTGAATATAATTTCAGAGCTGAATCGTTAGTCAGTGTTAAGGATCAAAATTCCCAGGAATTGGCTGACATTTATAACAATAGGGGACGTATTTTTAACATTAAGAAGTCCTTTGATGTAGCAGTTGAATATCTTGAAAAAAGCATAAGGATCTACCAGAATCTTGGTGTACAAAACAAAATTGCGCTTGACCATTTATCATCAGCATATATAAATATCAGTATTTCATTTATTGAGACAAAAAATTATTCAGAGGCACTGAGATCTCTGGGAAAGAATGTTAAACTGAATTTAGAATTTAACTTATCAGGACTATCACTAACTTATCTTAACATTTCTAAAACATATGTCAGAAAGGGTAATTCAAAAAAAGCTGAGGAGTTCTATCTAAAATGCATTACAAGCTTTATAAAGGAATACAATAAAGATTATTTCAGGTTGGCTGAAGTTTACTTTGACTATGGACTGTTCCTGCGTTCATCCGGAAAAAACTCAGAGTCACTTGAAATCCTTAAAAAGGCATTATCAATCTGTTTAAAAAATTATGGATCAAAGAACACCCTGACCTCATTATCATATAAACTCATTGGTGACCATTATAAGAATATCTCAGATAATAAAACAGCATTAACGTATTATCAAAATGCTCTGATTTCTGTTTCGAATAATTTCAGTAATCCTGATATTTTCACCAATCCCTCAATCGATTCATCGCTTTTTGATATCCGGCTGCTCGATAACCTGAAAAGCAAAGCACAGGCTCTTGAGCTTTTTGCAGGCGAGCAAAATGACCCTGGAATGAAACTTAAAATATTGTCCAAAAGTCTCGGGACAATTGAGCTTGCACTGCAGCTTATCGACAGGATAAGGAATAATTACATGTCGGAGGAAAGCCGTATCTACCTGGCTGAAAATGAGAAAGAGACATATCTTTTTGCAGCTCACATTGCTTATAGTTTATATTCAACGACTCATGATAACTCAATAGGAGATAAGATGTATGCTATTGCCCAGAAAGCAAAGGCTGCTATTCTCCGGAATGAGATCACCGGGAATGAACTGTTATATTCCGCGGCAATCCCCGATTCACTTCGCGAAAAACAAAATCGGTTGACTGGAAACATTGCTGCATATAACAACCTGATCCTTGAAGAAACCCGGAAAGCAATACCTGACAGCAACAAGATTTCATTATGGAAAGATGCTCTTTTTGATATGAACCGCGGAAAAGAAAAGGTGACCGGCGATATTGAAAAAGTGTTTCCGCAATATCTCGATCTCATCAGGAAAACAAAACCTCTTTCCCTGGAACAGATTCAAAAACAGTTGAAAAAGGATGAAACCATTGTGGATTACCTTCTGTCAAATCAATATTCAGGCGGAAAAAGAAAAGCGTACGTCTTTTTAATTTCACGAAATCATCTTGATTTCAGGGAGCTGGGGCTTGATTCCCTTTTAGTAAAAAATGCGGAAATCATTCGCAAAACCGGAAATCCATCGATGGCTGACGGATCCGGACAAAATAATTTCACTAATTATACCGGCGCCCTTAATTACATGTACCTTAATCTTATAAAACCTGTCGAGGATCTCTTCAGAGGGAAAAAATTAATTATTATTCCTGATGAAGAGATCGGATGGCTCTCCTTTGATGAATTCCTGAAAAACAAACCCGGACCGGATCAAGCCGACTATGAAGGGCTTCATTTCCTGATTAACGATTATACTTTTTCCTACGGGTACTCTTCATCACTGATCTTCAGTAAAAGCAGAGGTGCAATAAGAGGAGCGAAGGTATCTGCATTTTCTCCCGATTATAATAGTACGACTTTGTCAGGTGGTGAACTCTCTTTGCTTAAGGGAGCGAGCGTCGAAATCGGATCTATCTATAAATGGTTCAGAGGTAAGAACTACAGTGGTGTAGCCGCCACAAAAGCAAATTTTATCAGCGCATTACACGATCCTGCTATTTATCATCTTGCCATGCATTCAATGTCGGATAGCGTAAACTCGAAGTACTCTTACCTGGTGTTTGACACACATGGTCTTTCCCGGTCAGATGCCAGACTTTATAATTATGAAATAAGTCTGACAAGGATAAAATCTCCTATGGTTGTCCTTAGCGCCTGTAATTCCGGCAGCGGAACATTATATTCCGGAGAGGGATTGATGAGTCTGGCACGTAGTTTCACACTTGCAGGAGCATCCTCAGTGATAAAAACATCCTGGGAAATAAATGATGAAGCAAGCGCTGCCATTATAACGCGGTTCTATTTTCATCTTTCAAAAGGAAAAGAAAAAAATGAAGCTATGCGTCTGGCAAAACTTGATTATCTTAACGTCTCTTCGCCTGCTTTTAAGAATCCTTATTACTGGGCAGCTTATGAGGTACTGGGCGATAATGCCCCGGTAGCACGAAATATATTCGGATATGGCATTATTATAGTCCTGGTAGTAATATTTTCCGGCGTAATGGTGTTATTCTATTTTAAACGGCGCAAAATCTTTTCTGACCGTTCCCGGTAGAAACCGTCTGACCTTGCTAGATACTCAAAACATTCTGCAGCTTTCTGTTTATTGGCTGTTTTAAGATATGTGAGGCCCAGATACCATCTTGCCTCTTTTCCGAACTCGCCAGAATCATTTGCAACTCTTGTAAACATATTAATGGCCTGGTCGTAATTTTTAAGGGCAAGTTGAGATAAGCCCAGGTAGAACTGCGATGAGACAGCAGAAGGATCTTTCTCAACAACCCCCGCGAAACCTGTTGCAGCTCTCTGGTAATTGCCGGTAATATAATTTTCTATAGCGGAAGAATAATTGTCCGTTTCATTGCTGTTCATGCTCCTGGTCACAGGCGAAATGGCATTGAATGGTTTATAATATGATTCAAAAAGTTTTTCGGGATTTGAAGAGGGCAGAAGCGTTCTGATAAGCAAGAAAGCGCCAATCAGAGCGGCAGCCGATAACAAAGCATACCTTATGAAGAAGCTTCTGCGGAAACCATTTTTACCAGCTTCGTCAGCTATTGTCTCAGGTACGCTTTTGGAAGAGTCAATGGAACTGGTGATAAAATCTCTGATCTCTTCAGTTTTTGGATCCCTTGCGCCGAGCTTATGTTTTTTCTCGTGCCACTCTCTGACCCACTCTGCAGTTATATCGTTCAGTTTATTATCGCAAATCTCCTGTTTTATAAATTTTATCTCATCATTAAGTTCCTTATCTGATCTTTCCCCATCGAATACTTCCCTGATAAATTTCCCGTTTTCCTTATTTTTTGAAATGTTCTTATCATAATCCGAAATCATCTCATTAACGGTTTCCTGTGTTTCTGAGAGTGCCGGATCTTTTTTTACATCCTCAATGTCGAACCGTCCCTTCATATATTCTCCTATGGTATCAAACAGAGCTGAGTCATCTCTGTCAGTCATAAGATCCTCCTCAAAGTTATCTCTGATCAATTTGCTGTTAATATTTCTGATCCGTTTGTTCATAATCTAATACAAGACTCTATTTTTCCTATATTGGTTGCTTGCCCCGTGAAATAAGGCTTAAGCGTGGGCTTTTCGCTATTTCACGGGGCGGGTTGCTTGTTGCTGGTTGCTGGTTGCTTGTTGCTTGTTGCTTGTTGCTTGTTGCTTGTTTCTTGTTTCTTGTCTCCACTTCTTCCTTTTATCTTTTGTCTTTTGTCTTTTGTCTACTGCACAATGCCATGCTAGTGGACCACTTCCTGTGCCGCAATCTCTGTTCTTTTGATCTTCATGTATCCCGGATGTTTCTTCACCTTTTCCGTAAGTTCGCTCTGAGCCTCACATTTCTTCTTTCTCACATAGCCATAAGTATATCCAAGCTTATCGGCGATCTCCTGTGGTGATATCTCCTGCCAGTAAAGTTTCAATATCTTTTTACTAATCGGATCAAGAGTCTCAAAAACATCAAGGAATATCTCCTCATACATCTGATGATCGATCAGATCAGTAAAATCTTTATCACCTTCCGGTTCGCTCCTCCTCGAAAGGTAATTCGTTGCAGCCTGCCGTTTCTCGAGAATCGTTTTCCAGAGATGCTCGCATACACAATATAGAAAAGTCTTGAATTTACAGGTAAGGGCAAATTGTTTATCGTCTAACTTTTCGAGCATTATGATGAGACCATCCTGGAAGATATCGCGTGCATCTTCAATCGTACCACCCTTCTGGTAAACCATCAGCCTGATCATTGGCATATACCTGTCCGACAGCCAGTGAACCACATAGCTCTGTCGATTTCTCAGACATTCAATAATCTCATTATCAGTGTACTCTTTCACAGCAATTGATAATTTCTGCAGATTCTTTCTTTAATAATTGATGCTCTTCGCAGCAAGCTACGAAGAATCTTCGATCCCCTGATATAAATTCTTAATGCTCGCTGACTCCGCAGCAAGCAACGGAGAATGTGCTCGCGGGGATTCAAATATAATCATTTTTTCAATTCACAGCTTTTTATTAAAAGCATACGGTCAGGTAACAATTTGATACCTATTCCTATTAAACTGTGTTTTAATCCTTACTATGAAAATATAATATTGTAAGGAGTTGATAATGTATACTTTGCCGATTCCTCAGAAAGGAATTGACAGAGTAGTTCAGTATTTTTTTTATTCAGTGAAAGAAAAGAAGACAAATACAAATGCCATAAATATGAAACCTGAAACTTCTCCCGAATTTTCTAATAGCCGCTTGGTCAAAGAGGTGGAAGAACAATTCAACATGTCAGGAGATCTCCTTTGCAAGGCCATTGAGAATGCTGATGGCGTACCATATCAGCTTATATTCGGTCCTGGTATTGGAGAGGGGTATTTTCTGAATCCGGGATACGGGATAAAACAACTTTTTGGTGTGATGCCCGTGGAATTCACCGAAAAACTTTTTCAGCTGATGATTGAAGAGATTAATCCTTTGATTGAGGACATACCCGCTGACCCTGTGGAAGCGCGTAAAAAAATTATCAGCGGGGAAATTCAGAAATATAAAGCTGAGATTTTGGTGATGACTCATGGCGGGGAGAAAAAATGGATCAGGGACAGTTCGCTACCCGTGATTGATGATAAGACTGGTAAGGCGACCGGTTTACTGGGGATATTTTTTGATATTACCGAATACAAACAGACCCTGCTGCAGCTTGAAAAGGCCATAGACAGGGCGTCCGAAAGCGATCGTTTAAAAACATCATTCCTGAATAATTTAACTCACGAAATAAGGACCCCTTTAAATGCAATTGTCGGATTCTCCACCTTATTGAACGAACCCGGACAGATTAATGAGAACAGGCATGAATTTCAGGACATAATTACCCATAGTTCTGACCATCTGCTGGAGATAGTTGACGATGTCGTTGAGATTTCAAAGATTGAAGCAAAAATCGTAAGACTAATAATAAAGGAAACTAATATTAACCAGATGCTCCGGAGGGTCTACGATAGATTCAAGCCTGCAGCTGATGAAAAGAACATCCTGTTAAGTTATGATGCACCTGTGGATGAAAAAGAAATCATTATCACTACAGATGGTTACAAGCTGTTCCAGGCACTCAACAATATCCTGAGCAATGCAGTTAAATTCACCTTTGAGGGAAAAGTTGAATTTGGATGCAGCCTGAAGGAAGATAAGATTGAATTTTATGTTTCCGATACGGGAATAGGTATCGGAGTGGCAAATCAACCAAATATCTTCAAGCCTTTCTACCAGGCGGAAAGCAGCAGCACAAAGCATTATGAGGGGACCGGTCTGGGATTATCGATTGCGAAGGCTTATGTAGAATTACTAGGTGGGGAGATTTGGTTTAACTCGGAGCCCGGCGAAGGATCGGTATTTTGTTTTAATATACCTGATACAAGGCAGGTGAATGGTTAGAGCAGATTGATCTTCGCAGGCAAATTAATAGTTGGATGATTGGATGTGAATTAGTGTTGATGAATTTGAATATTCATAAATTTTAAGGTATGTTAATGATTGATTGGGATATTGATAGTACTTGTATAAACAAGTTATGGGCAAGCCATTGAATATCAATACATGACAGTTTGGTAGATGATGATAAAAAATAATCCTGTACCGTTGACAACTTACTTATGACAAGAAAACTTAGTGCTTTATATCGGGACTTTGCCCACGCGCAAAAATTTTAAAATTCAACAGCCTTCACACATTACACACATTTGCAGGTCACACAATGCCAACCCGCAAACCAAAACTTGCAAAAGAGTGTAATTTTAGCCGACACACCTTATAAAACAGCTACATTTGAGTAATAAAAAATATTTAGAGAAAAAGACATAATGCAAGGGAAACAACTTAGAAAATTAGAAGCCGAACTTTGGCATGCAGCAGACCAACTCAGAGCCAACAGCAAACTGACTGCTTCGGAATACTCAATGCCCGTGCTTGGCTTGATATTTTTACGACACGCTTATAATCGCTTTCAAAAGGTAAAAATTGATGTGGAGAAGGACTTGCCAACTCATCCACAACGTGGCAAACGACATTTGACCAAAAAGGATTTTGAAGAAAAGAACTCAATGTTTCTTCCTGATAAGGCACAATTTGACTATTTGGTTTCATTGCCCGAAAGTGCGGACATTGGAGAAGCCATTGATAATGCAATGAAACTAATTGAGGACGAATACGATAATCTCAAAGGCGTTTTACCGAAGAACTTCTCCATTTTCAGTAAAGACCTGATGTGTGAATTGCTTCGCATCTTCAATAAAGAAGTTTTACAAAAAGCCGAAGGTGATTTATTCGGGAAAATTTATGAATACTTCCTCAATAAATTTGCCATGACTGGTGCACAGGAGGGTGGTGAATTTTTTACCCCAATGAGTCTGGTGCAAACCATTGTAAACGTGATAGAACCCGACCATGGCATTGTGTTTGACCCTGCCTGTGGCTCTGCTGGAATGTTTGTGCAAACAGGCTATTTCATTGAAAGCGAAGGCATGAGACCTGCCGAGAAAGTGACTTTTTATGGGCAAGAAAAGGCCGAACTCAATACCAAGCTTTCCAAAATGAACTTAGCTGTTCATGGTCTAGAAGGCAATATCCAGGAGGGAAACACTTTCTACGAAGACAAACACGACCTGGTTGGAAAAGCCGATTTTGTTATGGCTAACCCTCCTTTTAATGTGGATGGTGTTGATAAAGGAAAAGATACGGTTAAGAAAGACCCACGATTGATGATCGATGGGAAAGTAAATCTTCCGAAAAACGACAACGCTAATTATTTATGGATTCAGTATTTCTACAACTACCTGAAACCCACTGGCAGAACCGGTTTTGTAATGGCTTCTTCTGCCAGCGATGCCGGACACAGTGAAAAGGATATCCGGGAAAAATTGGTTAAAACCGGTGCCGTTGATGTGATGATGGCGATTGGCAATAACTTTTTCTATACCCGTTCTTTGCCCTGCACCTTGTGGTTTTTCGACAGAGCTAAAGAGAAAGACGAAAAGAAAAAGGATAAAGTATTGATGTTGGATGCGCGGAAGATATACAGGAAAGTAACTTCCAAGGTAAATGACTTTAGCCCTGAACAACTGCAAAACCTCATTTGCATAGTACATCTGTATAGAGGCAGTTCCAAAAAATTTGAAACAACAGTAAAGGCTTACTTGCAAACAGCCACCGACTTAGCCAAAGAAACAGCTGTAGCTACATCAGAACTGCAAAAACAATTTCTGAAAGTTCATAAAATTGTAAACGATTTTGCCAACAAATACAATAAAGAAAATCCGGAAGCCAAAACATTTGCAGCTGCTTTAAACTTTGAAGAGACGCCAACCATTTACGAACAGCAAAATAAATTGATTGCTGATACTAAAGAAGTTAAAGCAGAAATTGGAGCATTGGAAAACATTGCCCAACAATGTAAAGCGCTTCGCAAACCACAAGATAAACTGATAAAACAACTGCTTGATGTAATAGCTACAGCCACAAAAGAGCACCAGCTAAACAAAAATAAAGAATGGAAAGAGCTGAACCTGAAAGAACAGCTCGAACAGTTGAGAACCATGCAACAGACACTTAGTGGTAATATCGATGAGGAAGAACCAGGCCTATTACATGAGATCGAATACTTTTGGAAACAGGCTCATTGGCTGCAAAGCAGATTTCCTGATGGAGTTTTTACTGATGTGGAGGGCTTATGCAAAGTTGTATCCCAAAAAGAAATAGAAACCAAAGACTGGAGCCTAAGTCCAGGACGCTATGTTGGTGTTGACACTTCCACTGATGACGATTTTAACTATGAAGAACGCCTCAGCGAAATACATATTGAATTGGAAGGGTTGAATGAAGAAGCTATTAGATTGGCCAGTACTATTTCAGATAACTATAAAGAGCTAGTTGTATGAGCTGGGGTGTAAAATCATTCGATGAGATAGGATATATTTCAAGAGGTCGCTCAAGACATAGACCAAGAAATGCAGAGTATCTTTTTGGTGGTGATTACCCATTTGTCCAAACTGGAGATGTTAAAGCAGCAAATTTTAGAATTTTGGAATATTCCCAAACTTATAATGAAGAAGGTTTAGCACAAAGTAAGCTTTGGCCTAAAGACACATTGTGTATTACAATTGCTGCAAATATAGCAGAAACGGCTCTTTTAGGTTTTGAAGGTTGTTTCCCGGATAGCATTATTGGTTTCATTCCTTATGACGGAAAGGCAGATGTTCGTTTTGTCAAATACTTTTTTGATGTTTGGAAAGAAAGAATGCAGAAAGTCTCTGCTGGAGCAGCTCAAGATAATTTAAGTTTAGAGAAGCTATTAGAATTTAAAATACCAACTCCTGATATTTCAATTCAATGCAAAATCGCTTCCATTTTATCGGCTTATGATGATTTGATTGAGAATAATTTGAAGCGGATAAAATTGTTGGAGGAGAAAGCGTTTGTTAGTTATAAGTTATTAGTGAATAGTGAAAAGTTGATTGAAGGGAAAGTTGGCGATTTAGCTGATGTAAAATCAGGTTACGCTTTTAAAAGCAGAGATTGGTCAGACGAAGGATTCCCTGTAATTAAAATTAAAAACATAGGCAATAATGATATTGACCTAACTGATTGCAGTTTTATTCCTGAAAGTATTGCAGAAGCAGCAAGTAAGTTCAAACTCAATGCAGGGGATTTATTAATTGCAATGACTGGTGCAACAGTAGGAAAGATTGGAATGATGCCACGAATAGAAACTTCATTTTACCTAAACCAACGTGTTGGCATTTTTAAACCAAAAGTGGAAAATGCTGAATTGTTTTTATTCTGCTTCTTTAATGAACCCACAGCTAAAGATGCAGTAGAAAGTTTGGCTTCAGGTGCTGCACAACCAAATATTAGCGGAGGACAAATTGAAAGCATCAAATTGTTTTACACTAAATCGGAAACAGTCACAGATTTTGGCAATTCCATAAAAAGTCATTTTGAATTAATCTGGAATTTGAAACAGCAAAACACAAAACTGCGAGAGGCAAGGGATATATTATTACCTAGACTGATAAATGGACAAATAGAAGTATAAACGAGAAAATTATGTTTGACGAGACAAGAAAATACAAAAACAACGGTCATTTCTTTTTTAAAAAAGGGAACCAATTATCTGAAGTAAGCAAGGATGTTCCAGAGCTTCCTGGTGTATATTATATCGTTCGTCTTGCAAAAGGCAGGGTTGAGCTGGTGTATATCGGCAAATCAGGAACCATCACACAGAATGGACAATTCAAGGAACAATTGCTGAAAAGCAGGCTTAACAATAAACAGGATGGGATGAAACGTCAGGATTTCTTTGATAAAAAAATGATAGAGGAAAATATTGATGGATTAGATATCTATTGGTTTGTAACAATGGATAAATCAATTAATGATTTGCCTGGCTATGTGGAAGGACTGTTAATACAAAGATTTTTTGAAGTACAGGGCAGACTGCCGCTGTGGAATAAGGATTTTTAAATACTTATATTGATGAGTGAATTTAGTTTCGGTTTGGAACAAAGAAAGCACCAGGAAATTTGGCGAAAAGCCAATATTTCAACTTCTGAAAGAGGATTTCATAACAAAATAGATTATGAACATATTATTCCGAGAAGAATCTGGACTGAAACACTATGGAAAGATATCAGATTAGAATTACCTGTTTATCTGGATCAAAAGAATATTCAACATCATACGGGTACTCATAACCTGCTCAGTTCGTGGGTTGCCTGCGCAAACCTTTATTTCCCGGTCCGCAAGAATGCAACCCTCAGAATTCTGATGGCAGAGTTTTTAAAGCAAAAAATATCAGACCAGATTACAGAGATCACCGATGTTGAGCTGGAATTTGCCTTTCCCCAAAATGACCCATTGCATCCTTTGATTTTATTAGGTGAAGAAGATGGAACAAGAGGATCCGGTCAGACTTCACCTGATGTTGCTTTTTTAGTAAAAACAAAACAAGGAAATGGAATTGTACTCACAGAATGTAAATATACAGAACATAGCTTCTACAAGTGTTCTGCAAGACGGACAGAAGACAAAGAAAAGCGGAAAGGAAATCCTGATCCTTCAAAGTGTCTTAAACCGGCAAACAAGTGTGATTATAAAACAATTTGTCACCAAACAGTCTGGAAAAGAAAATACTGGAATAATTTAATTCTTTCAAAACAGGGTAAAGCGATTTTAAAAAGATGTCCTGCCACATCAGCCGGTTATCAATTATTCCGTCAGCAGTCGCTAGCAGAAGGTATCATGAAAAGTGGCAGGTATTCACTTGTAGCCTCTGCAGTCGCTTTTGATGACAGGAATATCGAACTTAAAGCTTGTTTAAGAAGTACCGGCATTCCTGATTTTCAAACCGGATGGGGTGGAATTTTTGAAGGCAGAGCAATCTTCAGAACCTGGACACACCAGGAATGGGTGGAGTTTGTGAGGAGAAACCAGGCAAAAAATCAGTTTGATAGTTGGTTGAAATATATGAATGAGAGATATAGTTATTAATAAATTCAATAGAAATGGAATTAAAAAGTAACATAGATAGTTTTATTAATGAAACTCACTATCAGGAAATAATCAATAGCCAGGAGTTTTATTTTGAACGACTCAGGGAGTTATTTAATGAGTATAAAAGCTACAATATTGATTCATTTAAAAATAAACTGGAAGCGTTCATTGCAAATCCGCCTGAGAAATTCCGGTTTCAGGACATCTTAGATCAAAACCTAGGCACAGCCTATTTTAAGTTTCTGGAGTTAATTGGCAAGTCGATCTCTGTATTTGATTCAAAAGGGTATAATATTAATGAATGGAATCCTTACCCTGATAAAAGAACCATTTCAAGCGCCATTTTCACGCAAAAGGACTGGATATATTGCTTGTTTATGTACAAACTTAATAATTTCACTTTCCCGGGATCGGAAGAAAAGCAATATATAACGTTTCAACATGCTGTCAGTTTTATTGAAAATCCAGACCAAAATGTAAACATTACTTCACAAAACCATAGAAAACAAATCGTTGATTTTTTCAACCTTCAAAATGAGTCTGAAATAAATACACTTTTCCAAGAATACACTTCAGTTGTTAAAAACGAAATTAATAAGGGTGTCTTAGTTGCATCGATCTTATATAGTCCTTTAATAAAGAAATTATGGCTTGATAGTGTAATCGGATTGATGGCATCAGACAGTACTGGTTGGCAAGAAGACTATATCAGAAGTTTGGAAGGACATGATACTTGTATTTTATGGAATAGCAAACGTCCAAGCGGTACAAAACAAACATTAAAATTCTTAAGAAATATTGTTGCAGAAGGAAATTCATTTAATCTCTATTTCTGTTCAGGTGGTTATGTCCGTTATAAAGCGGTTATAATTGATTTTGCCGAAAATCAGCAAGAACAAGATAAAAAAGCATGGAGTAAAAAACATGAAGATATATTTAATTTTCAAAGTAATTTTAATGATTACAAGGATGAAAATAAATCTGCATATATTGTTTTTTTAGCCAGTTTATTTAAAAGAATAGAACAAATACCAGTATCTGATTTTGAGTTTTATAATGGTTATCAAGCTCCTAGGCAGGATAATCTGTCCCCTATAAAGGCAGAACCTGAAAATGTCGAAATAAATGTTACACCAATAAGTGAGAATAAAGGCGATTATAAAATGGATGATAAAAAAATACCTTTAAACCAAATTCTTTTTGGACCTCCGGGAACAGGTAAAACATATAATACGATTAATAAAGCCCTGGAAATCATAGCACGGGATTTTTATCTGAAGAATAAAAAAAATAGAAATGTTCTCACCCAAAAGTTCAGGGAATTAACCTATGATCCTAAAACAGAAAAAGGGCAGATTGCATTTGTAACATTTCATCAAAGCATGTGTTATGAGGATTTCATCGAAGGTATTAAACCGTTAGATCCAGAGGAAAATGACGGACAGGTTGTTTATGATGTTATACCGGGAATATTTAAAAAAATTGTCAAATCAGCTTCAACAACCGGTAGTAATTTCCAGGAAAAAATTGAATGGTTGAAGAAGAAGTGCTCAGAAGCAGAAAATCAGCAACCACTTATCATAAAAACAAAAGGTTCGGAGTTCTCAATTAGCTACAGGGGAGGCAGAACTTTCAAAATAAGGCCAAAACTATCTTTGAATCCTCAATCAGATTATCCGGCTTCTTTCGAAAATATCAGAAGGGTCTATGACGGCGCCTCAAGAAAAGATGTGTATAATCCAACTTATGTTGTTGGAATTTTGGATTATTTGTATGCTAATGGACTTAACAGGGGAAAAAGCATTAATGCGTCTAATGAAACTCCTTATGTATTAATAATAGATGAAATCAATCGTGGAAATGTTTCACAGATTTTCGGAGAACTTATCACTCTAATTGAAGAAGATAAACGATTGGGAAAGGATGAAGCGCTGGAGGTAATTTTGCCTTACAGCAAGGAGAAATTTGGAGTTCCTCCAAATCTTTATATAATTGGTACAATGAACACTGCCGACAGAAGCATCGAAGCTCTTGATACGGCGCTAAGAAGAAGATTCAGCTTTGAAACAATACTTCCGGATTCCGGACTAATTGAAGATAATGGCAATCTTAAATCAGAGCTTGGTATTGATTTGGCATTACTAATGGATACAATTAATAAAAGAGTTGAAAAATTATTAGACAGGGATCATCAGATCGGCCATAGCTATTTTATGTCAGTTAAAACACTTGAAAACCTGAAGGAGATTTTTCGCCATAATATAATTCCACTTTTGCAAGAATACTTCTTTGGCGATTACGGAAAAATCGGACTGGTTCTGGGCAGTAAGTTTTTCGAAGATGATGGCAAGCAGGATCAAAATACTGAAAAGATTTTTGCTGATTTTAATGATTATGATATCGATGAGCTTGAAAAACGTCCGGTATTTAAACTAATCGACCCAATAAAACTGACTGATGAAGAATTCAAGGCAGCTATAAAAGAACTATTATTATAACAGTTTTGGTAGTTAGTAAAAATCATATCACAGTTTTTGAACATGAAATCCTGAGAGCAGAAGAGGGATCGTTTTTTGATTTTAATAAACTGAAGGAATTACAGTTATTCTATGGGACAAAAGGAGTTCCTTTTTTTAACCTGATCCATAATGGTATTAAATTCTGTGAATATGTAGGGGTTCTGCAGGTAGGCAAAACTACAATCGAAGTACTGCCAAAAGCCGACAAGAAACATGATGAAGGAATATGGCGCAGAATGCTTATAGGAATGCTCAGGACTGTCGGTGTATTTGATATCCATGCACCTAGCAGCAGTATACTAAAGCTGAAGCCAAATTCAATTCTGGATCTATATTTTGAATTTTTTATAGATGAAGTTGAATTTCTTCTCCACAGTGGATTAATTAAGCAATACAGGAAAAAAGAAGGAAACACATATTCATTAAAAGGCAGCTTGCAGTTTGGCAAACATATTCAGCACAACCTTGTGCACCAAGAACGTTTCTATGTCCGCTCTACAACTTTTGACCATGAACACAAATTGCATTTCATCCTTTACAAAACTATCAGACTCATAAGTGTCCTTAATACAAATCATGTATTACAAAGCAGGATAGGAGCTTTATTATTGTATTTTCCTGAAATGTTGGATATTAAAGTGACTGATGAGACCTTCAGTACAATTACCTATAATCGTAAAACCATTGCGTACCGTCGTGCCATTGAAATAGCCCGGCTATTACTACTTCACTATCATCCTGATATTAGCAGAGGTCAGAATGATGTGCTAGCTTTGATGTTTGACATGAATAAGCTTTGGGAAAAATTTGTACTTGCAAGCATTAGAAAAAATATATCCACGGGTCTCACTATAAAAGCGCAACCCTTCAAATATTTTTGGAAATCTGAGACGGGAAAAAGAACAAAAATGGAACCTGATATTATAATTAATCCCGGAGATAAGGATAACTGCTTTGTTATTGACACAAAGTGGAAAAACCTGAATGGTAAAAATCCAGCTCCTGACGATCTCAGGCAAATGTATGTTTATCATGAATATTTTGGTGCCAGAAAAGTAGCATTGGTTTATCCTGGAGAATTGGAAGAGCCAATAGTAATGGGGAAATACCTGGATAAGGTTACAGGTAAAGATATTGATGATATGGAATGTAGTACTATCTCACTGAAAGTTAATGAAGATATCAATAAATGGCAACAAGTTATATTTCGAACAGTTGAAGAATGGATGAGTTTAACAGATATGATTGGAGATGACGTCCTAATATAAGACAGTAAAGCTTGTTTATTGTCTATTCTTAGATATCTTTGTATCAATAGTAATGCCATGAAAACAAAAGATTTACATAATAATAAATCAACTACAGGAATAACTGATCATTTTAAAGGTCAAAGTAAGGTTGGCATAAAGGATATTAAAGAGTATTTCAGAAAAACTGTTCCGGGTATTCAGGATAATGCAATTTATGCCAGGATTCATGAACTTAAAAATAAAGGTATTATAGCTGCAGTTGCAAGGGATGTATATACTTTTACTCCGAAACCTTTATGGATTCCATCACCGGATAATAACATAAAAAAGGTAGAACAAATAATCCGGAAACAATTTAATTCAGCCGATATATTATTATGGGATACAACATGGCTTAATGAATTCACAAACTTGCAGGCATTCCGTATATTAATAATCATTGAACCGGAGGAAATAATCGCCGAAAGCGTTTTTTATTTTCTGAAGGAAAAAGGTTTTAAGGAAGTTTATTTCAAGCCGGGGCCTAAAGAAATTGAACTATATGCCGGCAATTCACGATTAACATACATCATTAAGTCGCTCGTCAGCAAATCACCTGTGCTGAAGAAGAATAGTCACACTCCCGGAATTGAAAAAATTCTGGTGGATCTTTATTGCGATAAGGAGCTCTTTTATTCGTATCAGGATGATGAGTTATCAAACATCTGGACAAACATCTTTAAAAAATATATGGTTAATAAATCCACACTTTTCAGCTATTCCCGTCGGCGTGGGAAACAAAAGGATATTGAAGAATTTATGAACCGGTTAAATTTAATAGATCAGGTATGATATCTCCAAAATCATATGCTAAAGAGTGGATATTGGCTCAAAGTAAACGTCTTGGGAATACAGGTCCGGAAATACTTGAATATGCAATTTATGCATTAGGTTTGCTGGAACAGCTTTCCATCAATAAACTTGATTTTGTTTTTAAAGGCGGCACATCATTGATGCTGCATTTCCCTGAAATAAAGAGACTTTCCACGGATATTGATATTGTTTGCAATATTAGTCGGGAACGGGTAGAAGAAATACTGACAAAAATATGTTCTGAATCCATTTTTTCAAGATGGGACCTTGATGAAGAGAGAAGTTATTCCGGAAAGATTCCCAAAGCACATTATTTGCTTTACTTTCATTCTAATCTGTTCAACAATGAAAGATATATTTTGCTTGATATACTTATTGAGAAACCCGACTATCCTGAAATAATTGATATAAAAATTGATCTGCCCATTCTTATTCAGGATGGGGAATCCACATCAGTCAGAATGCCTGGAATAAATTCTTTATTAGGCGATAAACTGACTGCCTTTGCTCCAAATACTATCGGAGTAAAATATGACTCAGGTAAGTATCTTAGCATGTTGAAACAACTCTATGATATTGATTTGCTTATAGATGTTGCCAAGAATCTTCCACTGTTATCTGAAACATTCAAAACATCTGCACAAAAAGAGATTGATTACCTGCAAGAGAATATTAAAATTGGTGATGTTTATTCAGATATTAGGAATACTTCTTTTTTGCTTGCATACGGATTTTTGAACAAATTAAAGGGAAAAGAAAACATTGCTAAATATAAGTTTTTTGAGAAAGGCTTAGCTGCTTTGAATTCGTTTCTCCCCGGAACAAAAAGATTTACAAGACTTGATGTACTCCTTGCAGCTTCAAGATCAGCTTACATTACTTCTATTATACAAACCGGAAAGTTAGAAGAATTCACACTATTTGATAATAGTATTCAGATAGACGATTATCTGTTTTCAGGAAAGCCCGAAAATCAATTTAATAAATTGTCAAAACTCCCGGGAGGTGTACTTTATTATTTAAAACGAGCTTACGATCTGACAAAATGAGTTACGAATATTCTGAAGATAACCTCATAGAGCAAACAGCAATTGATCTTTTTTTTAATCATTTAGGCTGGGATACCTTATTGGCCTATAACAAAGAAAGCTATGGAGAGGGTTCCACATTAGGTAGATTGAATAAAAAAGAAGTTGTACTGAAAAGGCATTTTTTTGAAAAGCTAAAGGAATTTAATCCTCATTTACCCGAACAAGCTTACTCCCTTGCCTATGAAAAAATTACCGAAGAAACTATTACCAAATCATTAGCTGAAATCAATTTTGAAAAATATCAATTGCTGAAAGATGGTATCCCCGTCGACTTTATAAATGAGAATGGAGAACAGGTAAAAAACAAATTATTGAAAGTCATTGAATTCGAAAATCCCGAAGCCAATAACTTTCTGGCTGTTCGCCAACTATGGATACAGGGCAAAAGTAATCGTGAACGCAGACCGGACATTATAGGTTTTGTCAACGGTATTCCATTGTTATTCATTGAGCTGAAAGCGGCCCACCGCAAATTAGAAAACGCCTACAATGATAATTTCACTGATTATAAAGATGTAATACCTAAGTTATTTTATTATAATGCTTTTGTTTTGGTAAGCAACGGCATTGAAAGTCGTATCGGTAGTATTACAGCCAAATTCCAGCACTTTCACGAATGGAAAAGAATCTCAGAAGATGATGAAGGCATTGTTGCATTAGACAGAATCATAGTTGGAGTATGCGAAAAGAAAAGGTTTCTGGACCTTTTTGAAAACTTTATTCTCTTTGATAATTCTCTGGGCAGTATGCTAAAACTTATTGCCAGAAACCATCAATTTATCGGAGTTAATAAAGCCATAGAAAACATCATACACAAAGACAAGCTCCTTCAACTTGATAGAATAAGCTTGGAGGAAAGACAAAAATTAGGTGTGTTTTGGCATACACAGGGAAGTGGAAAATCCTATTCAATGGTATTTTTCAGCCAAAAGATTCATCGAAAATTTAAAGGCAGTTATACCTTTTTAATTGTCACAGACAGGAACGAGCTGGACACTCAGATTTATAGTACATTCAGTGGGGTAGGCGCTGTTCCACAAATAAAAGCTGGCACAAAACATTCACTTAAAGCGGGTAGCGGTAAACATTTAAAAGAACTGTTAAGTTCGGAACACCGTTATTTGTTCACCCTTATCCATAAATTCAATTTTGAAGAAGAAATTACCAGACGCGATAATATTATTGTTATTTCGGATGAAGCTCACCGGACACAAGGAGGCCAGCTGGCCATGAATTTGCGTAATGCTTTACCCAATGCTTCGTTTATTGGTTTTACAGGCACCCCGCTTTTCAAGGATGATGAATTAACAAGAAGGATTTTTGGTGATTATGTCTCCCGTTACGATTTTAAACGAAGTGTGGACGATGGAGCTACTGTTCCTCTTTATTATGAAAACAGAGGTGAATATCTGGGATTGAAAAATCCGGTTATCAATGATCAGATAAGAGCAGTCATTGATTCAGAAAGTGAAGATTTGGACAGTGATCAAAGAAGCAGGATTGAACAGCTTTTCTCAAGAGAATATCCGATTCTGACAGCTAAGAAAAGATTGAATGCAATCGCAAAAGATGTGGTATGGCATTTTTGCAATCGCGGGTACAAAGGAAAGGGAATGTTTATCGCTTTAGACAAACTCACAGCTGTAAAAATGTACGATTTGATCACGTTCCATTGGAAAAACTATGTTGAACAGATAGAAAAGGATGTAGCTAAAAGTAAATATGGTGACCAGGAATTGCTGGAAAAAAGCCGTGAACTTCAATGGATAAAAGAGACTGAAATATGTGTTGTAATCAGTCCGGAACAAAACGAAATTCAAAAATTCCAAAAATGGGATTTAGAGATTGAATCCCATCGTGAAAAGATGAATACACAGGACCTTGAAACAAGATTTAAGGATGAAGATGACCCTTTCCGTTTTGTGATTGTTTGCGCCATGTGGATAACAGGTTTTGATGTGCCATCTCTGTCTACTTTATATCTGGACAAACCCTTAAAATCCCATACGCTGATGCAAGCCATTGCAAGAGCTAACAGGATTCATGAAGGCAAAAACAATGGTTTGATAGTTGACTATATTGAAACATATACAGCTTTATTGGATGCTTTAGCAATTTATGGTTCAGACGGGGCGAAAGGGAGCGGTGAGGAACCCGAACCACCGGTGAAACCAAAAGAAGAATTGATTCGCCAATTAGAAGAGGTATTGCTAAGCACCGAAACATTCTTACAAGACGAAGTAAATTTCAATTTGGAAGAATTAACAAAGGCTTCAGGTTTGCAGAAATTAGCAGCAATGGAGAAAGGTGTTAATGCTGTATATACCAATGATGAAACCAAGCGGAAATTTCAGATTTTAGCCAGAGAAGTCTTTAAAAAATTTAAAGCTTTGCAGCCCGACAAGGCATTAAATCAATATTCTTCACGAAAGAATGCAATTGATGCTATCTATACAGCCATCGAAGAAAATATTGAGAGTGCTGATGTAACTGAAATAATGAAGAAAATCCAGGATGTTGTAGATAAGTCCATTGAAAACATGGTTGCCGAACCAACCCGCGACAATGGTAAACTTATTGACCTGAGCGGATTAAACTTTGGATTATTGGAACAATATTTTCTGAGAACTAAAAATAGAAACACGGTTGTTCAGTCATTGAAAGATAAAGTTGAAAAGCAATTGAAACAGATGGTTGAAAAAAATCCGCTTCGTGTGGACTTTTACCACCGTTACCAGGAAATCATAGATGAATATAACAGGGGGAAAGATTCCGTTACCATTGAAGAAACGTTCAAAAGGCTCATTGACTTTGTAAACTCGTTATCAGAGGAAGAAACCGAAACGAAGCGTGAAGGATTGACTGAAGAACAAAAGGCTATTTTTGATATTATTCGAAAACCGGATCTGTCGGAAACAGAAAAGAAAAAAATAAAAAAGATAGCTATTGAATTATTGGATGAACTCAAGAAAGACAAGTTAAAAGTTGAACAGTGGGCAGACAAATCAGTGACAGCTGCAGCAGTGTTTAATACTGTCAGCAAGACACTATTTGAATTATTACCCTATCCTACCTATCAAACAGATGATGTTGACTTAAAGACAAATTTGGTTTATGAACATCTAAAGCACCAATATTTTGGAGGAGGTGTCAGTATTTATGGACAATATTAGCCAATGCGTTTAAATTGCCCACTAATTACTCGAAGACCAAAGTTTTATCTAAGCGATTTCAATGCCAACCACATAAAGAAAAGGAGTTATTATTATTAAAATGAGCCAAAACATATTAACATATAAAATTAAGCCAATACATCCTTTTGCTGCGAGGGTGGCACCAGAAATTGCATTTGAGGCGTTGAAGGGTTTGAAAAAGACTTCAACAATATTAGACCCAATGGTTGGTTCAGGAACAGTCTTGAGAACAGTGTCAGAGCATGGTTATAATGGTATTGGTTTTGACATCGACCCTCTTGCAATTCTTATGTCCAGAGTATGGACAACTTCATTTAACTCAGAAAAAATTAAGTTGTTGCCTTCGGCCTTCGGACGACGTAGTCGCCTACGGCCGACGAAGTCGTCAGCCCTTACAGATTTGCAATACGAGAGGTGATTGAAACAATACAAGATCCGTTTTGATAAAAATCAATAGCAAACACATTTTGAGTTTTAGTATTATTGTGATGAGTATCAACAGATCTTTAGACTTAATATAAATGCACTAAAAGATAAAAATAAGTTTACTATATTTATCAGTCACAACTTAAATTAACTTCGCATTGATGATAATGAATTTCACAGTTTTAAGAGGAAAATATTCAATATACAAATTTAAGTATCAATCTGTTTTGCCTGACTGGATTTATTCATCTGATTTCTACTCTGTAACTAAAACAAAGGATGAGTTATCTGTGATTGCGCTTCAGACTGAGTTAATTTCAGAGGACATTGTCTGCAGCAACGACTGGAAAATTTTTAAAATTGAAGGATCTTTGGATTTTTCGCTGGTTGGTATTATAGCTGACATTTCTGCCATTTTGAAAGAGAAAAAGATCCCGATTTTCACAATATCAACATACGAAACTGATTATATTTTAGTAAAACAAAAAGATCTGAGCGCTGGAATGAAAGCACTCAGAGATAAGGGACATCTAATCTCAGCAGAAACTTAATATATATTTTGGTTATGGATAAGATAAATATTCTCTGGACGACTGACAATAAAGATACCGTAGTTAATATGATATCAATGTATGCGATTAATTCAAAAATAGAAAAATGGTGGCAGGAAGTAAATATTATTATTTGGGGAGCATCAGCCAAATTAGTGGGGAGTGATACTCAAATTCAGACCGAAATAATTGAAATGATTAATCAGGGTATTCAAATTGAAGCATGTAAAGATTGCTGTGACAATTTTGGAGTTTCAGAAAAATTAACAAAACTTGGAATTAACGTGAGATATATGGGTAAACCTTTGACTGATTATATCAAATCAGGAGAAAAAATATTGACAATTTAATCCGGACTATTTTAAATTATAATTAAAACCTCAGCATAAGAATAAATAAAAAAAATAGAGTACTTACAACCTGACACACTTATTGCCAGCGTCAACTGAAATAGCCACCTGTTAAGCTCTACTATTTGCTGCGATTTTAGTACCGGTCTTTTTAAAAGAAGGAAAGAAGGAAAATGCAGGGTAAGAACATAAATTTTTTGTTGGATTAAAGTAAAATCCTTTCCTTTAAATAATTTTATAAAACTTTTAAACAACACAATAAATATCAATTAAACTACATTATAGAATTCCATAATCTAAATATTTCAGCCATGGAAAGTAACAACCGTCGTGAGTTTCTTAAAAAGAGCATCCTTGGTATTTCAGGAGCTGCTCTATTGCCATCTAATCTGACAATAGGAATGGCTGGTGAAGCTATAAAACCCGGCCAGCCTGAATTGCCATTCCGTGTCCTGGGCAAAACGGGTATCAAGACCCCACTGATAAGTATGGGTACGAGCAATGCAACATCATCAGGATTTGTTAAAGCTGCTTATGAAGCCGGGATTAAATTATTCTTTTCTGCCACCTATTATGGTGAAGGAACAAATGAAAAACTTGTAGGAGAGGGTTTGAAAGGACTCCCCCGTGATACTTTTGTAGTCGGTACAGCTGTGCCACCCGATGGTCTGGACATGCGTACGGGGAAATTTATAAATCCATTTGATCCCCAGGCTTATATCAGCAAAGCTGAGGAAAGCCTTAAACGATTTGGCATCGATTGGGTGGATTTCTTCCTTTTCCCTTTTGCCGGGAAAAGGGAGATGGTACTTAATGAGGGTGTTTTGAAAGCACTGGAGCAACTTAAAAAAGAGGGAAAGACCAGGTTCCTTGGAATTGCTTCCCACAGTGATACTGAAGAAGCACTGCAGGCAGCTGCTGATTCTGGGGTATATGAGTTAGCAATGATCGGGTATAATTACAAAACCACCGACAAAGAATCTTTTAATTTATCAATTGCAAAGGCTAAGCAGGCAGGCATTGGTATTGTTGCGATGAAAACCACAGCAGGTGCATTCCGTGATAAGGCAGGTCCCCCCCTGAACACAGATGCAGCTTTGAAATGGGTACTGCAGAATGAAAATGTGTCATCTATAGTATCTGGCATGTCATCGCTTGAAGAATTGCAGAAAAACCTTGCAATGATACAAAACCTTAAAATGTCAGAACAGGAATTGAAGGATCTTAACCTGGCCAGCCTCTATCACGAACCCGGCTTATATTGCCGGCAATGTAAAAAATGTATTCCGCAATGTCCTCATAACCTGGATATTCCTACCATTATGAGGAGCTATATGTATGCTTACGGATACAAAAATATTGCCCAGGCGTGGCACACCCTTGCGGGAATCGATATTTCAGGCAAACCATGTGAAAAATGCACTGTCTGCAATATAAATTGTACCGCCGGTTTTGATATTAGGAATAAGATCCTTGATATTTCACGGTTGAAAGATGTTCCGGAGGATTTGATTATGGCATAACATGTTCGCCTTGAAGAGCAGACTCTCTTTTATTTTGATTAACTGGATAACAATTTCAGATTTTTATTAATTTTAAAGCTTGGCGATGGAGTTCACCGTTAACCGCCCTGAAAAGCTGATAACTCCTGCCCCGTAAACATATAATGTGAGTTTTTCATGATCAACGAAAACAAAATTGTAACAATCAGTTAACGACATAATTAACTATAAATAAACTTTAATAACTATGAAAATTGTAAATGTATCTGCTCTGGAAATCCTCGATTCAAGAGGTAACCCAACAGTCGAAGCAAATGTGACACTTGAAGACGGAACAAAAGCAAGGGCAATGGTACCCAGCGGCGCTTCCACAGGAGAGAGGGAAGCCTGCGAATTGAGAGACGGTGACAAAAAAAGGTATGGAGGAAAAGGTGTACTAAAGGCTGTTGAAAATGTAAACAAGATCATTGCCAGGGAAGTTGAAGGTAAAAATTTCATAAATCAGCGCGAACTTGACTACACGATGATCGAACTGGACGGAACAAATAATAAATCAAAACTCGGGGCGAATGCTATTCTTTCAGTTTCGATGGCTTATGCTCGTGCGGATGCAGAAAGTGCCGGTATTCCCCTTTATCAATATTTAGGAGGAGCAAATGCTCATCTTCTGCCGGTTCCGTGTCTGAATATTATCAATGGCGGAAAACATGCAGATAATAATGTTGATTTTCAGGAATTTATGATTGCTCCCCATGGTGCCCAGTCATTTACAGAAGCTATCAGAATGGGGATTGAGGTTTTCCATACCCTTAAATCTGTATTAAAAGGCAAAGGGTACAGTACAGGCGTAGGGGATGAAGGAGGTTTTGCTCCTGATTTAAAATCTAACGATGAAGCTATTGAGGTTATCCTCGAAGCAATAAACAAGGCAGGATACAAGCCGGGCAGTGAAGTAAGTATATGCCTCGATCCTGCTGCAAGTGAACTGTGGGAAGACGGGAAATATAAACTATTCAAGAGTACAGGTAAATTTCTTTCAAGCGATGAAATGGTCAAACTCTGGGAAAACTGGGTTAATCAATATCCCATTGTTCTTCTTGAAGACGGTTTGGCTGAAAATGATTGGAATGGATGGAAAAATCTGACCGACACAATTGGCAAAAAAATAGAAATTGTGGGTGACGACCTATTCTGTACAAATAAAGCAATTCTTGCTGAAGGTATTGCTAAAGGAGTTGCAAATTCAGTGCTTATTAAGCTGAATCAGATCGGAACCGTAACTGAGACCCTTGAGACAATTGAATTGGCCTACAAGAATAAATATAATGCATTTGTATCTCATCGAAGCGGGGAAACTCCGGACAGCTTTATTGCAGACCTGACAGTGGCTGTAAATGCAGGACATTTGAAAACAGGCAGCGGTTGCAGGGGAGAAAGGATTGAAAAATTCAATCAGCTGATGCGTATTGAGCATGAGCTTGGAAAATATTCCAGATTTGCAGGTAAGAAGGCATTTAAAAATGCATAGTATATGACAACACGCAGATCTTTTATCAAAAAATCCTTTTTAGGTGCAGGGTTACTGATGATTGCTCCCTCAATTGACCTGAAATCACAAAATAATTCCGGGATTAAGATATCTTTAGCTGAATGGTCCCTGCACAGAACTATCAGGGACGGAAAAATCGATCATCTTGATTTCCCGGCAATTGCAAAAAAAGATTTTAATATCTCAGCGGTCGAATATGTAAATGGTCTTTTCGGAGGAACGAAAATGGATTTTAAGGAAGCAGCTAAAAATTCTGCTTACCTTAATGAGTTGCTGAAAAGAAGTAAAGATGCGGGAGTGTTTAATCATCTTCTTATGGTTGATGATGAGGGGCCTCTCGCTCTTCCTGATGGTAAAGTCCGGTTATTAGCCGTTGATGATCATAAAAAATGGATTGAAGCAGCAAAATTATTAGGCTGTCTGACAGTACGTGTGAATCTGCACGGCGACGGAACACCTGAGGCTAAGAAAGCTGCATCTATTGATTCTCTTAGCCGTCTTGGTGATTTTGCAAAGTCCATGAATATCAATATTGTAGTTGAAAATCATGGCCACGAATCGTCAAACGGAGCCTGGGTGGCAGATGTAATGAGACAGGTCAACCGTCCTAATGTAGGAACCCTTCCTGATTTTGGCAATTTTTGCCTTTCCCAGGATTGGGGAAGTACACAGGATGAATGCAAGGATTACTATGACCGTTATCAGGGTGTTAAAGAAATGCTGCCTTTTGCAAAAGGAGTCAGCGCAAAGACCTATGACTTTGACAGCAACGGCGAACAGCCAAAGATGGATTATAAAAGGTTGATTGGTATTGTAAAGGCTTCCGGGTTTAAGGGATATATCGGTGTTGAATTTGAAGGTAACACTCAACCGGAGGAGGAGGGTATTCGTAAAACAAAACTTTTAATCGAGAAATATTTGTAATTTTTTGCATGAAGCATTTATTTCTGTTGTAGTAAGAGAATAAAACTATTGCAAAAGCAATTATTGTTTCAGGACAATCTTAAATTTGGCATTCCCTTTCCTGGAAGATCATCTCAGGAATACAACTTCTTTTTCAGAAGCCATGGAAAAAGAAATTAATAAAACTGTGAAAAAAAAGTAAACTTTTAAAGTCATGCCGAAATAGCCTTAAACATTTATGATTAAATGACTAATGTATAAATCAATAATAATTTCAAAACAATTAGTAATAAAGGTTGTTACTTATATAAATAGACTCGAATATAATTAGACCCTAAATTATAGATCTTACATACTATGATGGGAAAATTCAGAAAAATAACTTCTTCACTTCTATTATTAATTTTTCTTTTACCATCCGTAGTTAAGATTGAACATCATCACAATAACATTATACATGATTCTAAAAATAGAAAGGATTACCCTGTTCTCAAGGGAAACTGTCCTATTTGCAATTTCGAATATTCGGTATTCCTGACAAGTTTTATAAACATTCATTTGCCTGATGGAAATCCAGTAGATAGCTATTGTATTAATTACACTTCCAGATACAATCATAATCTCACACAATTTTCATTTTTATTACGTGCACCTCCTGGTAGACAAATTTAAGAACAGCATTCTTTGTACTGATTTTTAAATAATTGTTGAACATAACGAGTAATAAAATGAAGAGATTTTTTATCATTTGTCTTATGATATTAACTTATCATACATCAAACGCACAAAACAAAATAACCGGAAAAATTACCGACAATATAACAGGTGAAGCCATTCCAGGTGCAACAGTATATATCCCGGAACTTAAGACAGGAGCAATTGCAGATAAAAACGGTATTTATAAAATTGATAATCTTCCCAGGGTAAAAGTTATTATTCAGGTCAGTTTTCTGGGATATAAGGCTGTCGTCGAAAATGTAGACCTGGCAACAACATCATCAAAAGATTTTGTAATGGAACAAGCTATCACAGAAATTAACGAAGTAGTTGTTACAGGTTCTTCAAGGGCGACCGAAATAAGTCGAACTCCTGTTCCAATGATTATAGTCAACAGTAGGGACCTGCAACAAAATTTAAACACCAATATAATTGATGCAATTTCAAGACTGCCAGGGGTAAGTGCTGTGACGACAGGTCCAAATGTGTCAAAACCATTTATTCATGGATTAGGGTACAACCGGGTACTGACTTTATTTGATGGTGTGAGACAAGAGGGGCAGCAATGGGGCGATGAACATGGTATTGAAATAGATGAAAATGCAGTTGACCGTATTGAAATCGTGAAAGGCCCGGCAAGCTTAATCTATGGTTCTGATGCATTGGCTGGTGTAGTCAATTTGCTTCCTGCTCAACCTGTTCCGGATGGCACAATAAAAGGACATGCAGAAACAAATTACCAGACAAATAATGGTCTGTTTGGTGCTCACATTGCTATTGCCGGAAACCATAATGGGTTTATATGGGGAGGGGTGGCATCACATAAACAAGCCACCAATTATCAAAACAGATACGACGGACGGGTTTATGGAACAGCTTTTAATGAAACTGACTTAAGTGGCAATATTGGACTGACTAAACAATGGGGCTATTCACATCTCAACTTTTCAATATTTAATGATTTACAGGAAATTCCTGATGGCAGCCGTGATTCAGTTACCCGCAAATTCACAAAGCAGATTACTGAAGCCGACACATTCAGACCAATCGTCTCAAATGCTGAATTAAATTCATATAAAATCACTGTTTTACATCAACTTATCCAGCATTACAGGATATATTCATCAAACAATTTTATCCTTGGTGAAGGTAAGCTTGGACTGATACTGGGATATCAACAAAGTATACGAAGAGAGTTCAGCCATCCGCAATACCCTGATATTCCGGGCCTTTACCTTGATTTAAAAACAATTACCTATGATGCCAAATACTCTTTCCCGGAATCCAATGGATGGGAAGCGACTATTGGTGTTAATGGTATGTACCAGCGAAATACCAACAAAGGCACCGAATTTGTTATTCCGGATTATAGCCAGTTTGATATTGGCCCATTTGTTATGGGAACAAAGACATTAGGTAAACTTGATTTAAGTGCTGGCGCCAGATATGACACGCGTATTTTTAGAAATGATGCAATGTATACTCGCCCTAACCCTCAAACCGGTTTTGACATGCAGGTAAGTTTGCCGGATACTGCACTGGCAGATCATCCGTTCTATAGTTTTAATCATACTTTTTCAGGTGTATCAGCAAGTCTTGGTGCAACGTACAAAATAACAAAGAGATTATTAGTAAAAGCAAATATTGCCAGGGGATTCCGGGCACCGAATATTGCTGAAATATCAGCTAACGGAGTTCATCCGGGAACACTGATATACCAGATTGGGAATACCGGGTTTAAACCGGAATTCAGTCTTCAGGAAGATCTCGGTATTTCTTATATATCAGATCATATAAGTGGTAACTTGGACATGTTTAATAATAATATAACTAACTACATCTTCAATCAGAAGCTATTGAACCATTCCGGGAAAGATTCGATTATTATAAAAGGCAATCAGACTTTTAAATTTCAACAGGCTAAAGCCCAATTGTATGGATGGGAAGCAAATCTTGATATTCACCCGTATGACTGGCTTCATTTCGAAAATTCCATATCAGTAACCTATGCATTGAACAAGGGTGGAAATGGAGTACACGTGACAGATAGCTCCAGGTATCTGCCACTTATTCCCCCGCTGCATACTAATACAGAATTGCGGGCAAACATATTTAAGAAGTTTAAATATTTTACTTCTGTTTATGTAAAAATCGGGATGGAATATTATGCGACCCAGAACAGGGTATATTCTGCAGATAACACTGAAACTCCGACTCCGGGTTACGTTCTTTATAATGCGGGAGTTGGAGCAGATATAACAAATAGTCACGGAAAAGTGCTGGTAAGCATTAATATTACGGGGAATAATATCACAGATGTTGCTTACCAATCAAACTTAAGCAGGCTGAAATATTTTGAAGAGTATCCAAATAATCCGACAGGGAGAAGTGGCATCTACAATATGGGCAGGAACATTAGTTTTAAATTTACAGTGCCTCTGAATCGATAAAAGGCTTCTTACCGGATCGGGCGGATATTAAGTGCCTGAAACGGATTTTACTTTAAAAATTTCTAAAATGACAGTTTTATTATGGCTTGACAAATTTTGGCAGGAACTTTTCCTTAGAAAACAAAATGGCGGTGTTAATTAATGCCAGGTGAGAATACGCCTGTGGAAAATTTCCTAATAACCTTTTTGAAGAGAAATGGATATCCTCACTGAAAAGACCCAAATGATTTCCATAGGTCAATAGGTTTTCAAAGATGTTTTTAGCATCTTCCTTCATGCCTATTCTGAACAGAGCCTGAACCAGCCAAAAAGTACATATTGTAAATGATGACATCGGTTTGCCAAAATCATCAGGATTTTTATAGCGATAAACCAGTCCGTTATAAAAAAGCGCATTTTTCACTGCCATCACAGTTTTCTGATATCTGGTATCATCGGCTGCAATAAAACCGTATTCAGCCATAAGTAATAAAGAGGCATCAAGCTCTGAATTACAATATGTTTGCGTAAATGTTTGCTGATCCTCATTCCAGCCATTTTTCAGTACGTCTTCTTTTATGTCATTTGCAATGCCTCTCCAAGATTCGGCATAGTAATATTTATGAAGGGCATTTGCAATTTTCGCTGCCCTGTCCATAGCTACCCAACTCATTACCTTTGAAAAAACATAGTGTTTTTCATCAGACCGGATTTCCCATATACCTTTATCTGGTTTTTCCCAGTGTGTGGATATTGTACGTGAAATATTACGGACAATCTCCCAGATGTCTTCAACCTCGTCCAATGTACCGGGAAAGAATTCGTAATACTGGTGGATAATATTGAGGAGATAACCAAAAACATCATTTTGCCTTTGAGAATATGCGGCATTACCAATCCTCACAGGCTTTGAGTTTTCATAACCGGCCAGGTGGGAAAGTTCGGTTTCTGTCAGCTCCCGTTCACCTCTGATACCGTACATTATCTGGAATGAATCACTCTTTGATTTAAGAATTCTCTTTAAATAGTCTAAGAAACGTTGAGCGGAATAGTAATGGCCCATATTTATCAATGTTTCCAGCGACATTGATGCATCGCGCAACCAGCAAAAACGATAATCCCAGTTACGCACCTCACCAATAGTTTCAGGGATGCTGGTCGTTAATGCTGCCAATACAGCGCCGGTAGGTTGATAAGACATAATTTTTAATACCAGTAAACTCCTGATTATTTCTTCGTTATATTTCTCATACTTCTTTGAACGGTTTGTCCAGTTAAGCCAGTATACTTTTGTACGCTGGAATTCGAGGTAAACCCTTTTAATATCTATATCAATCAGCTTTTGGTTGTATGATAATAAGAGAAACTGGTGCTGTGTAAGAACAACTTCTTTTGATTCCAGAATATCATGGAAGCACAGGCTGGAATAGAGATATATACAATCTGTCGGTTTTATCCTTGAATATGTTCTTATATAATTATCTTCTGTTACGTTGGAAACCTCTTCTCTGGCATAATTAAGAACAGGGCAATATTTGACTTTAAATGACGGAGCACCAGAAATATACTTGATATACCGATAAATTTCAGCAGGAGCAAAATAGTCATTCTCAACGAGCTTGTACCGGGGCATGAAATCAATTACTTCGAAAGTCCCCCTGGCTGATTTGAATTCAGTGCATAGCACATTTGTCCATATAATGTACTTTTGTGAAATAGTGTATGTATCATCGACCACAATACTAAAGTAGCCTCCTTTTGCGTTGTCAATAAGACTTGCAAAAACGGAAGGCGAATCGAAATCGGGAAGACAGCACCAATCAATACTGCCTTTCTCCGACACCAGAGCTGCACTCCGGCAATTGCCAATTACACCGTAATTAAGATTATTCATAATAAATTACCATAAGGGTTGCAAAACATTTTTTCGCAGGATAAACTATATTAACATGAACCTTTGCAAAGATAGGAATCAATTTTTTGCTTGATATAGCTTTAACCTATAAGTTGAAGCTATAAATATTTCTAAAGTGTGCAAACATATGGTATCTTTGCTAATATTCAAATAATTTGAACAGCAGAAATGAAAAAGAAACGCTATTTGGGCTTGTAAATCTTATGAACAAAAAAGAAAAAGCAAAATTAATTGATAAATATGGGAAAGCAGGTAAAAGACTTGTTTTACTTGATTACGACGGAACACTGGTTAACTATGAACTGATTCCGGATGATGCTATATTGCCTGCACATTTAGTTGATATATTAATAAAAATTATTGATAAACCAGGAACAAATGTATTTATAATCTCAGGGCGCAGTCATAATGATATTGACAAACTCCTGGGCCATATTCCGATTAAAATTATTGCAGAGCATGGAGCTATGATAAAAGAAAACGGACAGTGGAAGAATCAGATCAATGAAAATGACCAATGGAAAAAGGATTTTTTTCCTGCACTTAATCAGATAACTGATGCATGTCCCAAGTCATTTGTTGAGGAAAAAAGTTTTTCTTTGACGTGGCACTACAGAAATGCTGAACCGGACCTTGGATATGAGTGTTCGAGAGAATTGATCCAACTTTTAAAAGGAATGATTAATTCATATAATTTAAAAATCCTGGATGGGAATAAAGTTGTTGAAATATTGAGTAACAAAACCGGAAAAGGGAGAGCCGTAAAAAATCTGTTGGCTCAAAACAGTTATGATTTTGTTTTATCAGTAGGAGATGATACGACGGACGAAGAGATGTTTGAGTTTTTTTTGAATTATTCGAATGCTTTTACCATAAAAGTAGGAGCAGGAAATACTTGTGCACGATACAATCTTAAAGATATCAGTAATGTTGAGTTGCTTTTAAAGCAGTTGGCAGGATGAGATTAACCATTTCATTTATACTTTCGATTATCCTGGCTGTTGGCCTGGTTGCCTTTGCATTTACGTTTTACCAGAGTTCAACTGAAAAAGCAAAACTCAGCAGCGCACTTGAATTGCGTACTGAAGAGGTTGCAAATGAAATATTTCAGCGCGATACTTCTTTTTTCAAAAAGATAAATCAAAAAAACATCGACCATCTTGCTGATAGTATAGACAAACAGTATAATCTGCTGGGATTTTCAATCTATTACAATTACGACAGTATCATGAGCAGCTATTCTGTTCATGGTTTAATAAACTTTTCAAAGTCCTATATATACCAGTCTATAACAGCTGATACTGCTATTGGGAATTTTTTTAAATCAGAAAGTAAAAGGATATTCCAGTATGTCAGACCAACTCAACATGCTGACCGATCAAGCAAGGCTGTTGTCTTCTATGCCGATGCAGGTTACATTGATAAGGTCATTGGCAGTATCTGGTTCGGGAATTTCATCAGATGGTTTATCCAGGCCTTTTTGGCATCTATTGTTACATTGCTTATAATCAGATGGGGAATTTTTAGTCAGATAAACAGAATTGTGGATTGGGCAAAAGCCGTACGGACCGGAAATGCAGGCCAATTAAAGCCTAAGCCCCATCTGGACTTTCTTGATCCGCTTCATAAAGAGATTGAGTCTATAGCAAAAGAAATGAACGAAGCCAAAGCCACAGCTGAAGAAGAAGCCCGCCTAAGAACAAGTGGTGAAGCCATATGGACACCCGAGCGGTTAAGAGTGGAAATGGAAAATCTTTTGCATAAAAAGAAATTGATTGTAGTCTCCAATCGTGAGCCATATATGCATATACACGAAGGCAAGGAAATTAAATGCATAGTTCCCGCAAGCGGATTGATTACTGCTATGGAACCTATATTGAAAGCATGCAGTGGACTATGGATTGCATCAGGAACAGGAGACGCAGATAAAGAAACCGTAGACAAACATAACAAAGTGGAAGTTCCTCCTGAAGATCCAAAATACACTTTAAAAAGATTATGGCTTACCAAGGAAGAAGAAACCCATTTTTACTATGGTTTTTCAAATGAAGGACTATGGCCGCTTTGTCATATCGCTCATACACGGCCAACATTCAGGAATGATGATTGGCATTATTATAAGAAAGTGAATGAGAATTTTGCCAAAGCTGTTCTGGAGGAGACCAAAAATGAAGAACAGCCTTTCATTTTAATTCAGGACTTTCATTTTGCCTTATTGCCTGAACTTATAAAACGAGAAAAGCCTAAAGCTAAAGTTGCAATATTCTGGCATATCCCCTGGCCAAATCCTGAGTCCTTTGGCATTTGTCCATGGCAGAGAGAAATACTGAAAGGCATGCTTGGAGCTGATTTGATAGGATTTCATACACAATATCACTGCAATCATTTCCTTGAAACAGTTAATAATGCACTTGAATCCAGAGTTTTATGGGAGAATTTTACAGTAAAAATGGGTGGACGGACAACTTTTGTCAAACCATTTCCCATCAGCATTGCATTCACCTTAAAAGATTATGATATTGATTCACCGAAAATTAAACCATCCAAGCTGTTAACGGATTATGGTCTGACTACCCAATTTATAGGCATAGGTGTTGACAGAATTGATTATACAAAAGGTATCGTTGAAAAGTTTCTGTCCATTGAACGGTTTCTGGAGAAAAATCCATCCTATATAGGTAAGTTCACCTTTATACAGGTCGGAGCGCCTAGCCGGACTCAACTGAAAAGTTATTCCGACACGATAAGTGCTGTCGAAAATGAAACTAACAGAATCAATTTGCGTTTCAAATCGAAAAACTGGAAGGCAATAATCCTTCTGAAACGGCACCATAGCCACGAAGAAATAGCCCCATTGTATTCTTCGGCAGATTTTTGTATGATAACTTCGCTCCATGATGGTATGAACCTTGTGGCAAAAGAGTTTGTAGCTTCCCGTAATAAAAATGACGGATCTCTTATACTGAGTCGTTTTGCAGGAGCCTCACAGGAACTTCAGGGAGCGATTATTATAAATCCTTACGACATAGAAAAATCAGCCGATGCAATCAAAACAGCATTGGAAATGACTAAAGAAGAACAAAATCAGAGAATGACGCAAATGCGATTGGTAATCGTAAGACATAATATTTATTCCTGGGCAGCCACTTTGTTAAGAACAATGGCAACTATAAATTGAGCCCTGTGCCCTGAGCTCTGTGATCTGAGCTCTTCTTAAGCGCATTGTACAGAACCACCGCGGGATGCAATGCAATCCGTCCTGTTCCATCCTTAATATGATGCCTGCAACTTGTTCCGGGGGCAGATATTACTGAGTTTTTGTCAGACTTTCTCACCTCAGGGAATAAAACCATTTCACCTACCTGAATGGATAATTCAAAATGCTCCTTTTCATATCCGAACGATCCTGCCATCCCACAGCAACCCGATGGGATCTCTTTAACAGAATAATTTGAGGGTATCGAAAGCATTTCAATTGTACTTGCTGAAGATGACACAGCCTTTTGCTGGCAATGGGCATGCAACAGAATGCTTACCCGGTCATCGACAAAACAACTGCGGTCTATTCTTCCGGATCTGTACTCTTTTGCAATGAACTCATCTATCATAAAAGTGTTGGAAGCTATTTTTTCTGCGGCTTCTTTCAGATCAGCTCCAGCTAATTCGGGGTATTCATCCCTGAATCCAAGAATTGCTGAAGGTTCAATTCCGACAAGAGGCAATTCATTATTGATAATACCCGATAATGCATGAACATTTTTTCTTATTGTCCTCTTTGCTGTTCTTACCAGTCCTTTGGACAGAAATGTCCTGGCGCTTACTTTGTGAGCTGCTGTGACCACTTTATAGTTTAGTGATGTAAGTAGCCGTATGGCGGTTATCCCTGTCTCAGTATCGTTAAAATCGCTGAATTCATCAATAAAAAGACATACTGTACCAATCGGATTCTCAGGATTGATTTTTGAGAGGTTTTTCCTGGTCCATCTTCTGAGAGTCGTCTTGTAAATTAATGGTATAGATCTTTTTAAAGCAAATCCTGTAACCTTTTTTACAATGCCGGACGTAAGCCTGTTCTTAAGAAAAAAGTTAAATATAGCAGGAGCGAAAGAACCGATTCGGTTAATTATCGATATATAAGCTATTAGTCTTGTCCTTAATGGTATTCCGTGCCTGTCGTACCAGTGCTGGAGGAATTCCGATTTGATCTTCGCAATATCGACACTTGAAGGGCATTCCGCTTTGCACCCCTTGCATCCGAGACAGAGATCGAGTATTTCATAGATCTCACTGTGGTTCCATGGGTCTCCCTCCTTGCTGAGAAATTCCCGCACAACATTGGCTCTTGCACGGGTGCTTTTATATTCATCGCCTGTTGCCATAAAACTGGGACACATAGTTCCACCGATTATTGACGACTTGCGACAGTCAGCAGTTCCGTTGCATCTTTCTGCAGCTCTTATTATTCCATCGCTGGAGGAAAAATCATAGATGGTCTCTATAGCACGCGTTGGTGCTCCGGGTACATATCTCAGGTTAGTATCCATTGGAGGAGTACCAGTGATTTTGCCCGGGTTGAGGATACCATTCGGATCCCAGCATTCCTTTACCTGTTTCAGCAGATTATAGTTGTGTTCTCCCAGGATTATGGGAATAAATTCGCCTCTTAATCTTCCATCTCCATGTTCCCCGCTTAGAGAGCCTCTGTATTTTTTAACCAGGTGCGCTGTTTCCAGCCCGATTGTTCTGAAGAGCTTCACATCTTCAGGATCTTTCAGGTTGAGGATGGGTCTTATGTGAAGTTCCCCGGAACCTATATGCGCATGGAATACTGCATCCTTACCATATTTGGCAAGCAAGGCTTCTATTTCATCCATATACTCCGGCAAAACCTCTACATTGATTGCGGTATCCTCTATAAGCGTAACTGGTTTAGGATCTCCTTTCATGTTGGCAAGAACTCCAAGTCCTGCTTTCCTGAGTTCCCAAACCTTTGAAATATCTTTTCCTTTTACAATAGGATAGGAGTATCCGTAACCTGCTGATTTTAATTCCTGAATCAGCTCTGCAGCGGACTCGTCAATTTCTTCCGGCTTTTCCCTTACAAATTCAACGATCAGGATCGCAGCTGGTTTTCCATCGAGAAAAAAACGGTTGTTTTTCTGGCTTGCATTATCTTCCGTAAGTTCAAGGATCCGGTTATCCATCATTTCCACAGCTGATGGCTTATATTTCAAAGCAATAAGATTAGCTTTGAAAGCATCATTTCTTTTCTTTAGATGAGCGCACACAAGTGCTTTATTAGCAGGAGGTAATGGAATTAAATTTAATTTTATTTCAGTAGTAACAGCCAGCGTTCCTTCTGATCCTGCAAGCAACTTGCTGAAATTGAATTTCCTGTCAGATTTTTCATCAAAAATCTCCGAATCCAGCAGTTGATCTATGGCATATCCGGTGTTTCTTCTATGCACCCCGGGATCGGGATAACCTTCCTTTATCTTTTTCTGGTTTATCCTATCCCCAAGAATGGTATTTATATTCCTGTAAATCTCTCCTTCAAGGTTATTCTGTTTACATTTTGCCAGGAAATCATCATTATTCAATGGTCCAAATATTGCTTCACTTCCATCGCTAAGAAGTGTCTTTATTTCAATCGTATGATCTCGTGTAGACCCGTAAACAACAGAATGTGAGCCACATGCGTTATTGCCGACCATGCCTCCAATGTTACAACGGTTCGATGTTGAAGTCTCGGGACCAAAAAACAAGCCGTATTCTTTTAGTCTTAGATTCAGTTCATCAAGAACAACTCCCGGTTCTACCCGCACCCACATTTCATCTTTATTTATCTCGAGAATTTTATTCATATATCTTGAGATATCTGCAATAATTCCCGAAGCGACTACCTGTCCTGCAAGCGAAGTTCCACCTGCCCTGAGAGTTACACTTGATTTCTCATTAATGGCAAATTGCAGTATCTTCCTGATATCTGAAACGTTTTTTGGCCAGGCTACAGCTACAGGCTCTTCTTTATATACCGATGCATCAGTGGAATAAATAGTTGTTGTGATCTTATCGTATTTAAGATCGCCTTCCAGGCTCTTTCCAAGAATATCCAGTCTCGAATAATAAGTATCCATTTCTATAACTCTGTTTTGAGCCGCTAATTTAGGAAAATGATTGAATCATAGTTTTTATGATGACGTTTTAGTCGGATTTATTTTTAGAAAAGGTTTAATAATGATATTAATCATGTAATTCAAAATTGTTTAATAGAACTTTTTTTTCGTACATTTATAAAAAAATTTCGAACTTATTAATATATTGATACACAATGGAATTATTAGATCGCATCAAACAAAATGCCAGAAAACACAATATGCGGATTGTGCTTCCGGAAGGGTATGAAGAAAGAACAATTAAAGCAGCCGATATTGCAATACAGGAAGAATTGGCCCGGATCATTCTTATCGGGGATCCGTCAGAGATAAATTCACATGCTGCAAAGCTTGGATTGAAGAATATTTCAAAAGCGACAATCATCAATCCAAAATCGCATGAAAAGAAAGATCACTATATAAATATGATGGTGGAACTCAGGAAAAGCAAAGGAATGACAAAGGATGAAGCTTCAAAACTGATTGAAGACCCGCTTTATCTTGGTGTTCTGATGATTAAAAATGGTGACGCGGATGGCGAAGTTTCCGGAGCAGATCATGCTACGGGTGACGTTTTGCGGCCTGCATTTCATTATGTTAAAACAGCTCCTGGAATTTCAGTCGTCTCCGGAGCATTTATAATGATCCTTCCTGAAAAAAACTTTGGGGAAAATGGTGTAATTATATTTGCTGATGGTGCAGTTCATCCGAATCCAAATGAAAAAGAACTTGCGGAAATCGCAATAGCATCTGCTCACACTGCAAGGGCAATTTGCGGATATGAACCAAAAATTGCCATGCTTAGTTTTTCAACTAAGGGGAGCGCTAAACATGAGATGGTAGATAAGGTGGTCAATGCTACAAGAATAGCGAAAGAGATGGCTCCTGACCTTCAGATTGATGGCGAACTTCAGGCTGACGCAGCCCTGATAGAAGCTATTGGAAAAAGCAAAGCCCCGGGCAGCCCGATTGCTGGTAAGGCAAACGTAATGATATTTCCTGATCTGAATTCGGGGAATATAGCATATAAGCTTGTTCAGCGACTTGCTCATGCAGAAGCAATCGGACCGGTGTTACAGGGAATGGCCGCTCCGATAAATGACCTCTCACGTGGTTGTTCGGTTAGTGATATCGTCAGTATGATAGCAATAGCATCAAATCAGGCAGCTGGCCTTAAAAAGTAAGATAATAATCTCAGAGTAACATATAATAACATAATTATGGCAGTAAATAATGAACGGTTGGAGGATTACGGACTATCAAAAGACAGTAAGCCAAAAACCTTGTTTTCCCGGGTAGGAATAGTGGGTGCAGGTTCAGTTGGACAGAATATAGCCAGAATGGTAAGTTCCAGGGGATTGGACGTAATATTTCTTGACCTTAATCAGGAGAGGATAGACCAGGCATTTATCGAACTTGCAAAAGAACTTGACCGCATGATTGAAAGGTGGGGTATGACAAATTCCGAAAAACTTGGGATATTGTCGCGAATTAAGGGTACAACAGATTATAAAAATTTTAAAGATTGCGATATAGTAATTGAAGCAATCAAATCATCCACCCGCGAGCATAGTCACAATGTACGTGCGGAAATATTAAAAAAAATTGAAAGGCATGTCGGCAGGGATACAATTATTGCCACGAACTCATCAACACAGGTTATTACTGAACTTACTGCCGATCTTACCCATAAAGACCGCTGCGTGAGTTTCCATTTTCTTACTCCCGAAGCAGACGCAAGGATTGTGGAAATTGTAAAAGGTCTTTATACTTCACAGGTCGCGTATGACAATACAATAAAATTTGCAAATCTGATCGGGAAAAAAGTAGTTCCGGTAAAAGAATCTCCGGGTATAATAAGCACAAGACTTATCGTTCCTTTTATAAATGAAGCCTGTGAAATCTTGATGGAAGGTGTAGGAACCATGGAGGATATCGATCTGACAATGAAAGTAGGATTTGGTCTTCCGCTGGGGCCTTTTGAAATGGCTGATAAGATCGGTCTGGACAAAATACTCAGATGGTGTGAAAACCTGTATGATGAATTTGGTGACTTGAAATACAAATCTTCACCTTTGCTTAAAAAGCTTGTAAGGGCCAACCAGTGGGGAAGACGTACAGGAAGGGGATTTTATGAATACAATAAAGATGGTGTGAAGATTACAAAAAATGCTTTTATTGGAGAGTAGGTACATCATCCCTTTTACAATTACTTTTATTAAAAAACATTTCTATAATGAAAATATTAGTTCTTAACTGCGGTAGTTCATCAATTAAATATCAGCTTTTCGATATGACCTCGGGTGTGGTTCTGGTGAAGGGAATTGTTGAGAAAATAGGATTAAAAGGATCGTTCCTTAAAAATGAAAGATTCGATGGCGATAAGGTAAAGCTTGAAGGAGAGATACTGGATCATCAGACAGGCATAGAATTTCTGCTTGGCTTAATGATAAGCAAAAGAAGGGGAGTGATAAAGAATCTGAACGAAATAGATGCAATAGGTCACCGTCTTGTGCATGGAGGAGAAACTTTCCAGCGAAGCTGTTATCTCGACGATATTACAATAAAAGGAGTTGAAGACTGCTCAGACCTGGCTCCGCTTCATAATCCTGCCAATCTGAAAGGAATTTATGCTATGAAGACGTTACTTCCCAATGTACCCCAGGTTGGCGTATTTGATACTTCATTTCATCAGACAATGCCTGATTATTCATTCATGTATGCGCTGCCTTATTCCCTTTATAAAAAATATGGGATAAGGCGTTATGGTTTCCATGGAACAAGTCACAGTTACGTATCCAAAAGGGCATGCGAGGTACTGAACCTCGAATATAAAACACAGAAAATTATTACCTGTCATCTGGGCAATGGTGCCTCAATCACAGCCATAAAAGACGGTAAATCACTTGATACTTCAATGGGACTTACACCTGTTGAAGGACTTATAATGGGTACCAGATCGGGGGATGTCGATGCCGGAGCGCTTACCTTAATAATGGAAAAGGAAGAAATAGACTATTCTTCACTGAATACACTCCTTAATAAACACAGTGGCGTTTTGGGTATCTCAGGTATCTCCTCTGATATGAGAGAGGTCGAATCAGCGGCTGAAGAGGGTGACGAGCGTGCCGTACTGGCTCTTAAAATGTATGAATACCGTGTCAAAAAGTATATCGGAGCATATGCTGCTGCTATGGGGGGAGTCGATTTGCTCAT
>JBEKDR010000019.1:0-52938 GCA_050014255.1 Bacteroidales bacterium
GGTCAGATTCATTGACCAGTACCCTGTCATCAAGAGCATTAAGTTTGCCTTCATGATTTCCGATTACTTCTTTCAGAGAATCGATCACCTGTTTTTGTGAATACCCGTAAATTGAGATCACCGTAAAAATTCCAATAGCTAAAAGTTTCTTCATTTTTATTTAGTTAAGTTAGACTTGATTTTCCATGTCACAAAAGTCATGTTTCATTATTACAGACCTGTTTCAATGAGATTAAGTAATTGTTACAAAACCCTATTATTCTATTTATTTAAATAACAATGAGTTATAAAATATCGGAGCTCAATAAGTAAATTATTTCCTATATTTCTGCCGTAATAACTGAAACTTTAAAATACATATGAATCATAAGTGGCTTCGATGGTGCTCTGAACTTCAGTCAATTGCCCAGGCAGGGATCACTTTCAGCACCAATAGTTATGACCTTGACAGGTATGAAAAAATAAGGAGCTTAGTTGTCGAAATACTGCATGAGTATACAGAGATCGACCATAAAAAAATAAGGGAACTTTTTGCTTCGGAAAGAGGGTACCAGACACCATCAACTTTCTTTCGAACGGAATACTCCCGAACAGATCAGAATGTGTTTCGAGGCAAAAACATTTAAAGTATTCGAAACTATCTTTGATTAATAAACTCTAATTATTCAAATAAATACAATTATCTCCGGACTCAATAACTGAACCGATAACTTTTGAATCTGACAGACCTGCACTTTTTAAATCTTCCAGAATTTTATCAACCTTTTCGGGTGAAGCTGAGAACAATAATCCACCTGATGTTTGAGCATCGAAAGCGATCATTTTCAGATTATAGTCGAGCCCTGAAGCAAAATCAATATCTTTTTCAGCATATTCAAGGTTACGGAATGAAGCTCCCGGAATACATCCTTCATCTGTCAACTGGTAGGAATTACCAATCAGTGGAACTTCCTTCATGTTAATTTTCAAAGATACTTTGCTGGCCCTTGCCATTTTAAGAGCATGACCTGCAAGACCAAAACCCGTAATATCGGTTGCGCTCTTAACATTGTTCTTCTTCATGACCTCTGCCCCCGATTTGTTAAGCAACTTCATCAATCTTCCGGATTCCGCAAGGTCATCATCATAAACCATTCCCAATCTATGACCGGCAAGAATTATTCCCGTTCCAATTGGCTTCGTAAGTATCAGTGAATCACCTGGTTTGGCACCGGCATTTGTTATAATTTTCCCGGGATGAATATACCCGACAACGGCCAGCCCGTACTTGGGTGGGAAATCATCAATTGTATGTCCACCGATAATCCTCACACCTGCTTCAGTTGCCTTGTCGAATCCTCCTTTAAGTATTTCTGCATATGCCTCCATCGGTAGTTTTGCCGCAGGAAACATCATAATGTTGAGAGCCAGTACAGGATCTCCTCCCATTGCATAAACATCACTGATAGAATTGGCAGCAGCAATTTGTCCGAACTCATAGGGGTCGCTGCAGACAGGTGGAAAAAAGTCAGTAGTCAAAACGAGAGCGAGGTCATCATTGATCCTGTAAACACCTGCATCGTCCTGAGTATCAATATCTACTAAAATATTCGGATCTTCTGGCAAAGGGAGATATTTTAGAATTTCTTCGAGTTGTTTTGGTGAGATTTTTGCCGAACATCCTCCATATTCAACCATCTGAAGAAGGTCAATTTTCATATCTTTTAGTTTTTCCTCAGGGTCTGACAACATTACCGGCAGAAGCCATAATTTCTGCAATTGAATACATATTGTTCAGAGTACCAACAATTCTGTCTTTTTCAAGTTTATAATGGTTTACACAGGTAGCGCAAAGATGTATCTCAACACCCATTTTTTCAAGATCTTTAATATGTTCAACGACCGGTGAATCTTTCACGGCAAGTGTGACTCCCTTGTTATAGAAAACCATATGCTGAGGTAATTTATCAAGATCTTTCAATGCTTTAATAAAGTTACTTATCAAGATGTGCCCAAGTTCCTCATCGCCCTCTCCCATTTTATCAGAGGTTATTGCCACGACATAATTTCCTTTTTCGAAATGAGAAATAGAAGAAGTGCTATACTCTTCTGCTTTGGTTTGAACAATATCACCAGTTGTTTTTGTTATGATAAGGGTCCATACTCCTCCCGACTCGCTAATCTGAAAATCTGCTTTGTTATCTTTAAGGAAACGTCTTAAATTGTCGAATGAAGTCTGGTTATCAGTCAGCACTATGAACGATTCTCCTTCAGCTGTTTCTTTCAACGCCTTCTTTGCTGCAATCAATGGCGCAGGGCATAACTGTCCTTTTGTATCTACTATCCTCATGAGTTACAAATAAAAATGATGTGCAAAAGTACTAAAGAAAAGTGGAATATTTGAAAGGTGGAATGAGCCTGGAGCTCTGGAGATTTATTTTATTTGGCAATGGGGAGATTCTTTGCGATATTTGTGTTCCGCCAGCTGGCGGATGCGTGCTTTGCGGTTAATGAATTTTTATACCTTTACTTAGCAAAATTGACCTGTCACCTTCACTTTTTGTCAATATGAAAAGGATTGTTCTGCTTCCTGTTATTCTTGTTGCAATAATGCTAACAAATTCACTATCTGCACAAAACATAACAAACAAAAGCACTTTGCCAGGATCATGGCTGGGAAAGCTCTCAATCAATGGGATTGATCTCCGGATGGTTTTCAATCTTAAATTAAACAATAAGGACAGTCTTATTGCCACCCTCGATAGTCCTGATCAGGGGGCAAAAAATATACCTCTGGGCAATGTCATCCTGGACGATAAAAAGCTAACCATTAAAGCTCCTGCCCTGCTTGGAGAATACAACGGGACCGTAACCGGTGACTCGACGATTGACGGGACATGGACTCAGCGTGGAGGAAATTATAAGGTAGATTTAAAAAAGCTTAAAACCCCGTTTACTGTGAACAGGCCTCAGGAACCAAAACCACCGTTTCCTTACACATCTGAGGATGTGACCTTTACAAACGATAAATTTAATATTAAGCTTGCAGGCACATTGACAATTCCGGCCGGAACCGGCCCTTTTAAAGCTGTCATTATGATTACCGGATCGGGCCCTCAAAACAGGAATGAAGAGCTTATGGGTCATAAACCTTTCCTCGTTATCGCTGATTATCTTAGTCGTAATGGTATTGCAGTTCTTCGTTATGACGACCGTGGTGTAGGCAAATCTCAAGGTACACAGCTGGATGCTACATCGGCAGATTTTGCAACAGACGCAGAAGCTGCCTTTAATTTTTTAAAGAAGAATCCCAAAATTAATCCGAAAGATATAGGTTTTATAGGGCACAGTGAGGGTGGCTTAATCGCACCAATTGTTGCCTCTTCAAACCCTGAAATAGGTTTTATTGTATCCCTTGCAGGTCCCGGTGTTACAGGACAGCAAAATAGTATTAGACAGACTCAGATTTTAGGCAAGTTATCAGGAATGAACGAGGATCAGATTAAGGAAACCACTGAGACAAATAAAAAACTCTATGCAGTTCTCAGAAAAGAAAAAGATAATAAAAAGGCTGAAGTAAAAATACTTGCTCTTTATAAAGAGATCCTTGAGAAGAAAAAAACTTCGAAAGAAGATACGGAAAAAGCTGTTAATCAGCTTAAAATCACATTTGGAGCTGCAACCTATACATGGTACAGGTATTATTTTGCCACTGACCCGGCAACATACTGGAAAAATGTAACATGTCCTGTGTTAGCGCTGGATGGAGAAAAAGACCTTCAGGTAGCCGCTAATGAGAATCTTCCTGCTATTGAGAAAGCGCTGAGATCATCAGGCAATAAATCAGTAAAGACAGTTAAATTGCCAGGACTTAATCATCTCTTCCAACATTGTAAAACAGGACTACCTTCAGAGTATGGTTCGATTGAAGAAACCTTTTCACCTGAAGTTCTTAAAATTATATCCGACTGGATTTTGGCCTTATAGGAAGTAAGGTTGAATATGTTTGAAAGAGAGGAAAAGCAGGTTTTATTCTTTCAGATCTAAAAAAATGAAGATTTACAAATTTTCGTACCTTTACTTGTATAAATTTTATCTCTATCATTATGAAAAGAATTTTCCTTATTCCTTTTCTTTTAGTTGCAATAATGTTAACAAATTCATTATCAGCTCAAAGCATAACTAAAAGAAATACTTTGCCAGGCGCATGGTTTGGCAGGATCTCAGCTGACGGTACTGACCTCAGGATAGTTTTCCATCTGAAATTAATCGAGAAGGATAGTCTTATTGCTACCCTTGACAGTCCCGACCAGGGGGCAAAGGATATACCTGTTGGCCAAGTCATTCTGGATAAGAAAAAGCTTGTAATTCAGGCCCCCGGTCTAAATGGAGAATATAATGGAACAATTACCGGCGATTCGACAATGGAGGGTACATGGTCACAGAACGGTGCTGATTTTCCGCTTAATCTTAAGAAGCTAAGTACCAGCTTAACTGCTAACATACCAAAATAGCCAGGGGCTGCTTCTATAATCTTAAATTTATAGCTGATCGGGTTTTGGTTTTACAGACCTTTCAGAAAGTTTCCTAAGTATCATTCGTCCCCGTGCAGTGATACCGGCAGATCCGTCTTCCATAAGGACATTAATCGAAGTGGAAAGCTCATTTACCAGTCCGGGATAAATCAATGAAAGCTTGTACAATATTTCCATTGAATAAGCTTTGACTGCTATTGCCGAAAATCCTGAATTTAAATTTCTGAAACAGAAATCGGTAAGCAAACCCTGCTCACGGCCATTGATCTTTTCAAGATCACTAAGAGATATTATTCTGAGTAAACATCGGAGGGTACTCTCATTATCTATCTTGTTCAGAGTTTCAACAATCTGTGCCAGATATGGACAGATGATCTCAGGAAATCTGTCACAAACTTTTGTAAGTGTCCATGATGCCCTGAAGGCAAGCTTTTTATCTGAAGAGAGAGAATATTCAAATAATTTCAAAAAGATGGCTGGATTATCTATTGCAGATGTTGCAACCCATTCAGCCTCTTTCATGCTCATCATATTGTTGACAATTGTCTGAAGATCTGCATTATCTGCCAATTTATCAGAATGTTTTACAATAATTTGCAAATCATCTGATTTTTTTACTTCTATTCTTGCCAGATAACTCTTCGCAACAAAAACATCAGCCCCTGAAAAATCGATCGCCATTAAATCCTTCTCTTCAACCCATTTATACGCACAGTGTTCAGAGAGAAAAGGTATTTCATCCAGTGTATCGCATACAAAAGGGATAAGCCTGATCTGCTTATGTACATAATCATGAACAACTTCCTGCAGCTTTCCGCATATTACTATTTCCATTGATAACTCTTCCTCCACTTCCCTTATAATACACTCTTCTTCAGTCTCTTCAGGCGTTAGCTTACCACCGGGGAATTCCCACTTGAAAGGATGATCGGTCGCCTCACCACGCTGGACAACCAAAATTTCATTCTCTTCATTTCTTATAATTGCACATGTAACACTTATCATAATTCAGGCATGATTAGGACCCCCTTCCTCTCCTTCCCTCATGGGGGCAGGAGCTATGACGAGAGTCGAATTATAATAAAAGGTCCTCATAAAGAGGTATAACAAGCAAAAATTCATATTTTTTTTCATTATGATCAATTTTGCAGGCATAGTGATCGATTCCATTAGTCACTATAATATATGGTACTTTGAATTCCATGTTATAACATACAATCTGGTCAAATACTTTGTCATCAATTTTGACTTCAGGTGATTTACATTCCACTATCATAATTGGTTGACCCGATCTATTATGAACCAGGATATCAACTCTTCTCTTCAATTTATTAAATCTGAACAGAACCTCAATTCCAAGAAGCCCGGGAGGATATTTCCCTTCAGTTATCAGGTACTGCACAAAATTCTGTCTTACCCACTCTTCGGGGGTGAGTTTTACATATTTCCTCCTTAACGGATCGAGGATCATTTCGTTTCCATCTTTTCCGGTTATCCTGAAGGAATATTGGGGCAGATTTAACTGTTTCAACTTAGTTTTGTACTTTTGAGGGCAGAAATTCCAAAATCAGATACAAATATATTGAGATAATTATTAACTGAAATGAACTTATGAAGACCAAAGAGGAAATTGTTAATAACTGGCTTCCGCGATATACAGGGAAAACGATTGATAGTTTCGGCAAATATTTCCTCCTGACAAATTATCTGTATTACGTTGAACTTTTTGCAAAATGGAACAATGTACAGGTTGAAGGAAAAGATAAAAACATGCCAAGTGCAACTGCCGATGGGATCACCATCATAAATTTCGGCATGGGGAGCCCAAATGCTGCGACAATAATGGATCTTCTGAGTGCAGTGACTCCAAATGCAGTCTTATTTCTTGGTAAATGCGGTGCCCTGAAGAAAAAGAACACTCTTGGGGATCTTATACTTCCAATTGCCGCAATCAGAAGTGATGGAACATCTAACGACTACCTGCCTAATGAGGTTCCTGCCCTTCCTGCTTTTAAACTCCAGAGTGCTATATCTGCTACCATAACAAGATTTAACAGGGAGTACTGGACAGGTACAGTATATACAACAAACAGAAGGGTTTGGGAATACGATGACCGGTTTAAAAAATACCTGGTCAAGACGCGGGCCATGGCAATTGATATGGAAACTGCAACAATTTTTACTGTTGGATTTGCCAATGAGATCCCGACCGGGGCCCTTCTGCTGGTCTCTGATCAACCAATGATTTCAACAGGCATTAAGACTGAAGCCAGCGATGTAAAAGTCACAAATGATTATGTTGAAATACACCTTAAGATAGGAATTGATTCCCTTCGTGAAATAAAAAATAACGGTGTATCTGTTAAACATCTAAAATTCTGATAATGCCTGTCACCTATGAAGAGATAATCTCCGATCTGAAAAACCGGATTTTTAAGCCTGTTTATTTTCTTGCCGGTGAGGAACCTTACTATATTGATCTCATTACTGATTATATACAAGATAAGGTATTGCCGGAAGCTGAAAAAGCTTTTAACCAGATTGTCCTTTATGGTGAGGATACAAATATTGCTGCTATAATAGATACCGCACGAAGGTTTCCTATGATGGCCAGTCATCAGGTGCTTATTATTAAAGAGGCTCAATCGTTGAAAAACCTGGACGACCTTATCATATATCTTGAGAAGCCGCTTTTATCAACAATACTTGTATTCAGCTATAAGTATAAAACCATTGATAAAAGGACAAAACTTTACAAAGCACTCGAGAGTCATGGTGTCTATTTCGAGTCAGCGAGAGTGCGTGATTACCTCATTCCTGCGTGGATTGAAAGGTACCTGATGTTAAAGGGGATAAAAACAGATCCGAGCGCAAGCGCCATGCTGACTGAATATCTTGGCACCGATTTGCATAAGATTGTAAATGAGCTTGAAAAGCTTATCATAACTCTTCCTCCCGGTAAACCTTTTATTACAACTACATTAATTGAAAAAAATATCGGGATAAGCAAGGATTATAATAATTTTGAATTACAGAAGGCAATCGGGGAAAAGAACATCCTCAAAGCCAATATGATAATATACTATTTCGCTGATAATCCCAAAGACAACCCGATTACACTCTCCATTGCTTCGATATTTGGATTCTTCAGCAAGCTTTTAACTTTCCATTACCTCACAGATAAATCAAAAAACAATGTTGCTGCTGTTCTTAAGGTAAATCCTTTTTTTGTTAAGGATTACGAGAATGCTGCATCAAAGTACAATGTCTCAAAGACAATGCAAATTATCAGTCTTTTACGTACATACGACATGAAATCAAAAGGTTATGGGGATCCTGGCACTGAACCGGGTGAGCTTTTGAAGGAGCTGGTGTTCAGGATACTGCATCTTTAATTCATTTCGGGAGAATCCGGAAAATCGGCCCACATCCTGTACTTGTTCTTAAAGCTCCTTAAAACCTTCTTCCAGATATCGTCGCTTCTGTTATTCAAAACAATACTTGAATTGACTTTTGCAATTACCCAGGAGTTTTCTTTAAGCTCGCGTTCAAGCTGACCGGCTGACCAGCCTGAATAGCCAAGAAAGAACCTGATCTGCGATCGATTTATTCTGCCGGTTTTTATAAGTTCTCTAATGCTGTCAATATCACCCCCCCAGAAAATATTTCCTTCTATATGTACGCTCTTAGGAATTAAATCTCCAAGATTATGCAGATAATGAAGCGTGTCAGGTGCAACAGGTCCTCCCATACTGAGGATTTCATCCCAGTCTTCAAATCCTTCGATTGCGGCACTGACCAGTAAATCAAGTTTTTTGTTAAGAATAAAACCAACAGATCCCTGTGCATTGTGGTCGGTAAGATAAACTATGCTCCGGTTAAAAAAGGTATCGGGCAGAAATGGTTCTGAAATCAGAATCTTACCCTTCCCCGGGATCTTATCTTCCGGTAAAATAGCAAATAAATCGAGTTCCGGTTGCATAATTCGGATTTACAATTATATTATAAATATCGTACAAAAATAATTAAGTAAAACCTTATCTTCAATTAAATATTATCATATTTTTACCCCAATTGTTAAATAATGTTATGCAAAGAAGTACATTAAGTATAATTGGAAATAAAGTTGTTTTAAATATCCGTGAAAGGATGTGTGAAACAGCAGAAGAGATGCTGGCTAGTGACAAATTTCGTCTTGTTCTTGATCATTGTCTGAATAATCTGCGATCCAAAAACTCACCTTTACTTGAGTTTTTCGGAGGTTGCACAGCTGACGAAGATTGTGTAGACCATCTTGTCAAAACACTTTCATTGCTCGTCAAATATGAAAGCAGTGTTGTACCTCATATATTTGATAAATCCCAAATCTTTCTTAAAGACCTTGATAAACTGGCCGGTTTTGTAGAATATCTTTATGACTATTGGCGTCATTTTGACCGTTTCATCATCAATGATTCTGAAGGCGATCGGCTTGATAAAAGGCCATACCGGACTTTTAATGAAACAATTGAACAGCTTACACACCTTATAAGAACAGTTTACAGACATATTCAGGAAAACATTACAGGAAGTCATCCTTCTGTTTACAGGCAGGTTCCGGCAGGAGCTGAAATGGCGGTGATATCACTGCCTAAAGATATTGCATATCCAAACGAAAGGTATAAAAAACTGAATAGTGTACCGGTAATACGCCAGATGCTGATATATCCTCCGCTTGTTATCCAGCAACCGATGAATAAACGCACCGGGGATTTCAAAAAGATAAATCAGAATCCGGTCGATCTGGTCGAATTGAAATCAGGTGAGTGGATTTGTTACCCTGCAAAAGTTGGGAAACTGCTCATTATGGTTTACTTCCATCTTGATTTTTTTGAACTGGGTTTTTCGATGTGTAACCTGTTTCAGTTAGCAGACGATTCAGATCTTGAGAAAAAGCCCGATGCACTTTTTATTTATGGAGTTCCCGGGAATGTACTTGACGGACTGGCAAAATATTCAACGGTATTCTACGATGACGAACAAAACGGGATATTCGTGGGAGCCATTCCTGACAGGCCTGAATTCGGGTACTTCGGTTATCTCAAGAAGATGATACTTACACTTCATAATTCCATCGTTATGAAAGCCGGGAACATGCCTTTTCATGGTGCTATGGTGAAAATAATGCTCCAGGGGAACAAAGAGGCGACCATACTAATGATGGGCGACACAGGTGCCGGAAAATCTGAGACTCTTGAAGCTTTCAGGGTACTTGCAGAAAAGTATATTCGTGCTCTGACAATTATAGCGGACGACATGGGTTCTATTGAACTTGACCCGGATGGTTACCCCGTAGGATATGGTACCGAGATAGGAGCATTCCTCCGTCTTGATGATCTTCAACCGGGATATGCTTTTGGACATCTCGACCGGTCAATTATTATGAATCCCAGCCAGGTAAATGCACGTATTGTTTTCCCTGTAACCAACTTTGAAACAGTCATTGCAGGTCACAAAATCGACTATATTCTTTATGCAAATAATTACGAAGAGATTGATTATGAACATCCTGTCATTGAGAAACTAACCTCGGCAGAATGGGCATTGGATATATTCCGGGAAGGTGCCGTTATGAGCAAAGGTACAACCACGTCAAGCGGACTCGTACACTCTTATTTCGCTAATATTTTTGGCCCGCCCGAGTATAAAGATGTCCATGAAAAAATTGCTTTAAAGTACTTTGCCTCCTTCTTTAAAAACAATGTTTTTGTAGGACAGATGAGAACAAGGCTTGGCATTCCGGGTTATGAATCCAGCGGACCAAGGGAAGCTGCATTGGAGTTGCTGAAAATAATAGGGGTCACAGAAAACCACGGATGAGCAGGTTAATATTTCTCTGGTACTGCTTCTTTCATCATTTCATAAACAATATCGAAAACATCTTCCGCGCTGGGTTTGGAGAAATAATCCCCATCGGTCGTATAAGCAGGCCGATGCTCTTTTGCAGTCAGAGTCTTGGGAGGACTGTCAAGATAGTGCCAGCCTCCTTGTTTTTCCAGAACTTCCTGCATCATATAAGCGGTGGTTCCGCCAGGTAAATCTTCGTCGAGAAAAAGAATCCTGTTTGTCTTTTTAAGGGACTCAAGTATCAATTTATTTCTATCAAATGGCACAAGAGTCTGAACATCTATTAATTCAACAGAAATATTATGAGAGGCCAGTTGTCTTACAGCTTCGACAGCAATTTTAACGGTAGAGCCATATGTGATTATAGTCAGGTCTGTTCCATGGTTCAATATTTCAGGAATTCCAAGTTGAATACGGAACTCACCGATATTATCGGGCATTTTTTCCTTCAACCTGTAACCATTAAGAGGTTCAATAACAATTGCAGGATCATTTCCCTCGAGAAGGGTATTATAAAAGCCAGCTGCTCTCGTCATATCTCTTGGTGAGCAGACATAGACACCCCGCACTGAATTTATAAGCATGCTCATAGGCGATCCGGAATGCCATATTCCTTCAAGACGGTGTCCACGAGTGCTTATAATCAATGGAGCGATCATTCGTCCGGCAGTTCTGTAGTAGGTTGTTGCCAGATCATCGCTTAAAATCTGTAATGCGTACATCAGGTAGTCGAGATACTGAATTTCGGCAATTGGTCTCATCCCTCTCAGCGCTAATCCTAGTCCCTGGCCAAGAATAGTGGCCTCCCTGATACCAGTGTCTGTAATCCGCAGTTCCCCGAATTTTTTCTGCAATCCCTCAAGCGACTGGTTAACACCTCCTATGTGTCCGGTATCCTCCCCGAATGTTACTAACAGAGGGTATTTTGAAAAAAGCTTATCATAGTTATCCCGTAAAATCTGGCGACCGGGAACCTCCTGTGAATCAGCTGAATAAATTGGTGGAATCGGCTTTATATTAAGAACTGACGAAGGAGTCTCATTATAAAGAAATGAATCGTAACTTCTTCTGGCATCTTCATAATTACGTTTGAGCCAGCCCTGCAACTCTTCTTTCAGGTTATCGGATTTAAGACACGATCCGCATATATTCCTTAATAACTTCCGGGCTGTGACAAAATTATCTTTTCTTATAGGTGACGGAACTTTCTTCAGATCTTCAGTGAAATTTTCAACCGTATCTTCTTTAGCTTTTTCGGTGCACCTGCATGAACGATCGTTGATAATTTTAACAAGAGCATCTCTTTCAATCCTGATTGGGTTTTGAAATGCCTCCCACCCTTTCCTTCTCGATTCCTTTGCTTCCTCCTCGGCTTCAAACGCAAGTTTATCAAGTTCTTCAGATGTGGCAATTTCAGAATTGAGTATCCATTCCCTCATTTTCTTTATCGGATCAAACTCCTCTTCCCATTTAAGACGCTCCTCACCTTTATATCTCTCGTGCGAACCCGAGGTAGAGTGTCCCTGAGGCTGGGTAACATCCTCAATATGAAATACAACAGGGGTATGTTGCTCACGGCAGATTGAGATGCCTTCTTCATAGAGTTTTATTAAACCGGCATAATCCCACCCTTTCCCTTTGAAAATTCTTATTCCGGGTTTATCTTTTTCAGTTTCAAATCCCTTAAGGATTTCTGATATACTCCCTTTTGTAGTCTGGTATTTTTTGGGTACTGATATGCCATAACCATCGTCGTATACTGAAACTGCCAAAGGCACCTGGAGAACTCCAGCAGCATTTATCGTCTCCCAGAAATAACCTTCAGAGGTACTGGCATCCCCTATCGATCCGAAAGCTACCTCATTACCATTCATAGAAAGAGTTGTGAATTGTTGCAGATCTTTATTTTGCCGAAATAACTTTGACGCATATGCCAAACCGAGTAAACGTGGCATCTGACCTGCAGTAGGAGAAATATCAGCTGAAGAGTTCTTTTGTTTTGTCAGATCGCGCCACGAACCATCAGGATTTATATTCGGAATAGAAAAATGATTATTGAATACTCTTCCTCCGCTTCCCGTATTAAACTGATTATCAGTATTCCCATATAACTGATGGAAAAACTCAAGTGAATCATAAACCCCCATTGCCATCATCCATGTCTGGTCGCGGTAATATCCCGATCTCCAATCACCATTTTTAAATTGTTTTGCCAGTGCCAGTTGTATAATCTCCTTTCCATCTCCGAATATTCCAAACTTTGCTTTCCCGGTGAGAACTTCACGACGTCCTATAATACTGAGGCTTCGACTGAGATTTGCCATCCGAAAGTCAGCAAGGATACTCTCTTTATTCAAATATTGTCCTGATTGATTTTTGTTTTGATTCATTCTTCGTGAAAAGTTTAATGGTTGTCCTGAAATTAGAAACAAACTAATCCTGATGTTGTTTAAATAACCCCGGAATAAGTGACTACTGATTATTATCAGTTTCTGAAAGTTCACTCTTCAATCTCTCGGATGTCCAGGTTTTAAAATTCCCACTATCGTCCGAATAGACCATGTAAGCTTCAAACTCAGGATGTTTTTCAATGAATTCTATCGCCTTATCTTTACCCATTACAAGGCATCCTGTAGCCACACCGTCAGCCATAGCGCATTCATCGGCGATAATAGAGACACTTAATAAGGTATTTTTTGTAGTGTACCCTGTTCGCGGATCAATGTGATGGGAATACTTGATGCCATCCTCAATATAAAATTTCCTGTAGTTTCCTGAGGTTGAAATTGCTTTATCAGTCATTTTTAGTATTGCCTGTAGCGATTGGCCGGGAGTCATATTATTATCCACCGGTTTATCAATTCCGATTCTCCAGAGATTGCCTGCCCTGGTTCCTTTTGCCCTGACTTCTCCTCCTATCTCAACAAGGTAATTCTTAATTCCGAGACTATCGAAAAAACGACAGATCACATCCACAGAATACCCCTGGGCAATTGCATTAAAATCCAGGCTTATATGAGGATCAGATTTAATCAGTCTTCCGTTAATCAGCGATACTTTGTTCATCCCAACAAGCTTCAACAGGCTATCACGCCTAGCCTCTGTGAAGCTCTTATGTGCGTCGGGGCCAAATCCCCAGGCTTTTACCAAAGGACCAACTGTTACGTCAAAAGCACCTTTCGTCATTTCTGATATAATGACTGACTTCCTGAAAACTTCCGTAAAAAAGGAATCAGGAACAGCTTTTTCGTTTCGGTTTATCTTCGAAAGGATAGATGAGTCATTATAAAGAGATAGCGATAAATCAAAATCATTCAGGATCTTTTCAACTTTTTGTTTTAGTTCTCCGGGGTCTATGTTCTTCTTATTATCGTACACAATACTATAGGTAGATCCCTGAGCAAAACCTGTGAAATTTGCAAAAACAGGCTTACTATCCTTGCAGCCGGAGGCAATAAAGGCAAACACCAAAAGTCCTGCTGATAATTTATTAATCATGATTTTATTTTATAAACGTAACAATCCTGATACTTGTACAATCTTACAAAAAAATATGTTACCGCTCAAAATATAATAATCTATCCTCCGACGTTAATACAACAATTCCTTAATTTTAAAGTTTTTAAAGTATCTTGAACAATATTACTATGAAATACATATTTCTTTTTGTTTTTATATTCAACATCTTTTCGACACAGGGACAAGAGACTTATCCCGATTCAATTCTTTATTCAAACCACATCTTCAATGAGAAGATCAGGACTGTGCAACTTTACAAGGATGGATGGAATCTTTCATACCCAATTATGAAAATGAACAGTGATGAGAAATTAGTTCTTAATTTCGATTTACTGGGTGATCAGGCTGAATCCTACTATTATACTTTTGTCCATTGTGATAAAGACTGGAATAAATCTGATATTTTCCCGAATGATTATATCAGTGGATATACTGAAAACCCTATTGAAGATTATGAAAACTCCTTTAATACAACTGTCAGCTACTTTCATTACAAACTCACTTTTCCTAATGAAAAGGTAAGTCTGAAACTTTCAGGTAATTACATCCTTTTTATTTATCCAGCCGACAAACCGGAAGAACCTGCTATAACTCAAAGGTTTATTATCACCGAAGATGCCGCAAAAATTGATGTAACGGTTCACAGACCTCAGATGACAAAAGAAAACAATACTCATCAGCAGGTCGATTTCGATGTAAATTACACCGGTTTGTTGATCAACGATCCTTACAGGAATGTTTTTGCTTTTATTCTCCAGAATGGCAGATGGGATAATGCCAAAAGAAACCTTAAACCAGATTTTTATGGAAATAATGAGCTTAAATACAATTCATTATCTGATAAAAATATTTTCCGGGGCGGAAATGAATACCGGTATTTTGATATTAAAAGTATCAGGTACAAGTCGGAATATGTGCAGAGAATAGATTATGCCATTCCCAACTATAACGTATATCTCTACCCATCGGATAACAGGGAATTTAAACCATATTTCTATTGGCAGGATTTTAACGGGAAGTATTACATAGCTTTCCAGGAGGGAAAGAAGCCTGACATCGAATCAGATTATGTTTATGTGTATTTCACTCTACCTTCAGATCAGATGATTCCGGGAGGAAAGATATATATATCGGGTGGTCTGAATAACTGGTCTTTTGATAAAAATAATCTGATGATGTACAACTCCGAAAGAAAAGAATATGAATCTACGATGTTCCTGAAACAAGGGTGGTATAATTATGAATATGTTTTTCGTAAAGATGGTGAAAACAATGGAACTGCAACATTATTTGAAGGCAGTCACTATGAAACCGAAAACGATTATATTGTTTTGTTATATTACAGGAATCCCCGCGATCGTTATGACAGAGCAATTGGCTCAGTCATTTGCAATACACTGAACCATCTATCCAATTAGACAGAATCGTGTTTAGCCACACCATACTGCATATAAATGGTATGTTTAAGTGTTTTCACTATCTCCGTCATATACTCCTCGACAGCTTTCACAGAACCAGGCAGGGTATAAATCAACGATTTGCCGGTGATACCTGCAATACCCCTGCTGAGCAGGGCATTAGGTTTTTCTGCTCCATATTTTACCCTGATGAATTCCATTACGCCCGGAATCTCTTTTGAAAGAAGAGGTGTGACCGTTTCTATTGTTATATCTCTTGGGCCGATACCTGTTCCCCCTGTTGTTATAACAATATTGTAATTATTCCCTGCATTAATTAACAGATCGCTCAAAATTGAAGCATCGTCGGGAATGAGTGTCAAATTAATACTATATGACCAGCCGGCTAAAGAAAAAAACTCTTTTATCTTTTCCCTGATTTTTGGTCCGCTGAGATCCTTGTACTCGCCTCTGTAAGCCCTGTCACTTAGTGTAATTATCAGTATTTCAAACTTCTCGGGAATATTCATTTTTTAGTTTTTTCTGTGAGACTGATATTATCAATAATCATATTCTTCTCAACCGCTTTGCACATATCATAAACTGTAAGAAGAGCAACACTCACCGCTGTCAACGCTTCCATTTCCACACCTGTTTTCCCAAAGCATCTCACTTCACTTACGACTTTTACACCTGTTTTGTCGATTCCTGCCTCGACCTTAATACTATCAAGAACAATATTATGGCACAAAGGAATTAGTGCAGATGTTTCTTTAGCAGCAGATATCCCTGCAAGCTGTGCCACCGTAAGCACATCACCTTTTTTAAGCAGGTTTTCTTTAATTAGTCGGATAGTCCCGGGTAAAAGAGAGATATGCCCGCTTGCTTTTGCGATTCTTTGTTGATTCTCTTTATCTCCTACATCTACCATAACCGCTTTGCCCTTATTATCAACATGTGTCAGCTTCTCCATAACTTGTTAACCTCCTATATTATAAAATTCACCTGTTTCGTTCTTTGATCCGCATTCAGGTTTTAATTCTGCTGCGAGTTCAATTGCTTTTTCAAAGCCAAGTTCCCTTATATCAAATTCCATATTGCTGAAAAGACATGGTTTAAGCTTTCCATTTGAAGTCAGTCTTAACCTGTTACATAATGAACAATCGCCTCCGGAACCTCCATCTACTACTGAAAAATGTCCCCTGACCAGGTCCATCTGACGTATATACCTTATCTCCAAATCATTATTTAGACAAAAACGGGCAACTTCTTTAGCTTCTTCCTCTTCTTTTGAGTTCTTTACAACACAGTTGATTTTAACAGGATAAAGTCCGGCTAACTTTGCGGCTTCAATTCCGTAAAAAACATCATGGATATTCCCTGTTCTTGTAATTGTTTTAAATTTCCCCGGGTCAATTGTATCAAGGCTGATATTAACCCGCTGTAAACCAGCATCTTTAAGACCTTTTGCATAATCGCCCAATAAGATGCCGTTAGTTGTCATTGAAAGATCTGTTATTCCATCAATATCCGAAATCATTCCTACTAGTTGTATAATCCCTTTTCTGACAAGCGGTTCACCTCCTGTTATCCTGACCTTTGTGACTCCATTTTTTACAGCGATCAGAGTAAATTCAGTAATCTCTGAAAAGGTCAGTATATCCTTATGCCTGAGAAGTTTTATACCTTCTTCAGGCATACAGTAAGTACATCTGAGGTTACATCTGTCAGTTACAGATATACGAAGATAGCTGAGGTTTCTGTTAAATCTGTCTAACACTTACAATCTCCCCTTTTTCAATGGTATTTGTGCCAGCCTTTATAGCAATTATGCCATCTGCTTCAGCAAGTGCCGCTATATGAGCTGATCCGTGAAAATCAACCGCCATAACTTCTGAGTTTTCAGTTATGAAAACAGGCACCCAGCCCATCCTTTCAGAAGTTTTTCTTTCGTACCTTTTTGCCATCGGAAGATTCTGCCATCCCGGATTCCAGTTATGACCCATCATTCCACAAATAAATGGCCGTATAATTGTTTCAAACTGAATGAATGAAGAAACAGGATTCCCTGGCAATCCAAAAACAACTGCTTTTGAATGAACCCCGAAAGTTGTCGGTTTTCCCGGCTGTACATTAACCCTGTCAAATAATATTTTCACCCCTGCACGCTTAAGCACTGACGGAACAAAATCAAAATCTCCCATCGAAACACCACCGGTCATAAGAACTATATCATTTTCATTGATGGCTTTTCTGATCAGGGTAAAAGTTGCATTTTCATCATCAGGAGCAATTCCATAATACCTGCCCTCTCCACCTGCCCTCTTCACCTGGCTCAGAAGCTGATAAGAATTGCTGTTACGGATCTTTGAAAGATCCGGGACAACCGAAGGTTCAACAAGTTCGTCACCAGTGCTCAAAACGCCGACCCTGGGCATCTTTTTTACTTTTACGTCAATATGACCAAGAGAGGCCATTATTGCAATATCCTGAGGTTTAATGAATCTGGTCTTTTTAAGTACTACATCTCCGGTTCTGACATCTTCACCTTTATATGATATATTTAACTTTGGTTCAATGCCGGTAAATCTGATTTTACCGTTCTGAAGATTTTCTGATTCCTCGACCATAAAAACGATATCACAACCTTCGGGGACTATTGCCCCTGTCATTATCTTTGAACATTGATTTTTCAGAACATCTTTTGAAGGAACTTGTCCTGCAGCAATAACCTCAACCACTTCCAGCTCATCATTCAGATCTCTCCTGTGGCATGCATATCCATCAACAGCTGACCGGTTAAATGGAGGCATTTCCATCTCGCTGATAATATCTTCAGCAAGTATGCGTCCGGCTGATATGGCAAATGGAACGATCTCAGTATCAGTCTCAAAAATAGAACTCATCACTATTCTGAAAGCCTCTTCAAATGTTATCATATCCATTTTGTTCATTCATTATCCGCATGCTAAGGCGAAGTCACGACTTCGCCCTACTTCTTCCTTATATTATGTGGCTTGCGTCACTTTTGTCTTTTTACTTTCTTCGTCCACCGTAGCTTGAGCGAAGGTGGATTGTCTTTTATCTTTAAACAGTGCCATTCAATAAAACAACAGCTTTCCGGGGAAAACTCACCCATACTTCTTTTTCCTCTCTAAGCCTGAGCTTTTCCATGTCTGAAGCAAGTACGTTTACATAGAACAAATCACCCGCATCTATTGTTACCTCAATTCCAAATTCTGAAGGTACTATTTCAGTTACTTTCCCCTTAATTATATTAAGCTCCTTATCTGATGGTATTTCGTTTGTCAGGACTAATGAGTCACTCTCAATAATCAGCAGGCCGTTACTGACTATATTGGCTCCGTTAAGTTTAAATCTAATATTATGCTCTGTTACTCCTGTTAATGCACCATCCGCCCTGGATATCTCAACCCTGAAAAAATTCCTGATACCGGCATAGCGCGCAACAAAACGGTTAGCCGGCTTTTTAAATACCTCATCCACGGTACCCTCCTGGATGATCTTTCCGTTATGAATAACTCCTACTCTTTTTGCCAGGCTAATTGCATCCCCATAATCATGTGTCACATGAATTATTGTCTGACCGGCTTTATTCAGATTTCTTAACAACCTTTTCAGATCGTCTTTCAGTGAAGTATCGAGTGAAGAAAGAGGTTCGTCAAGCAGCAGAAGCCGGGGTGAAGTAATAAGTGTTCTTGCAAGCGCCACTCTTTGCATTTCGCCACCTGAAAGCTTTTCCGTACTTCGCTCAAGAATATGTTTAATATTCATTGCAGTCGCAGCTTTTTCAACCTTTTCTGCAATACTTTTCTTATCTTCTTTCCTGGCTCTCAGCGGGTAAGCAATATTTCCAAAGACGGTCATATGCGGGAAAACAGCATAATCCTGAAAAACAATCCCAATCTTTCGGTCCTGAATGCGCTGTCGTGTAATATCAACCCCATCAAGGATTATTGTGCCGGTATCGGGATGTTCCAACCCTGCGATCAGCTCCAGAAGCCGGGTTTTTCCGGATCCTGACCTGCCGAGTAAAACATAGTACTGCCCGTCTGATACTTCCAGGTTTATATCAGTAAGGGCAAAATCGCCAAGTCTTCTATTTATATTAATCAGTCTGAGCATCCGAGCTTAAAGGTTTTTCTTTCCTTTTCAATGAAAAAAGTCTCAGCATAATTAAAAACAGCAATGCCACGAGGATAAAAAATACTGCTGCCGGTCTTGCATAATTAAGTCCATACGAACTAAACCTTTCATAGATAAGTACAGGTGAGATCATAGGATGATAAGCAATAATGACTACAGCGCCAAATTCACTCATTCCCCTGGCGAACATCATAACAAATCCGGTCGTAATACTGCGCCATGCCAGAGGCAGTGAAATTGTAAAAAAAACTTTCGTATGACTTGCCCCAAGATTAAGCGCGGCCTTTTCAAGCCTCTCAGGTACCGCAGCAAAACCATCGCGGGCAGCATTTATCAGAAAGGGTAAACTGACGAAAGCCATTGCGAGAGCTATTCCTGATGGATGATTTACCAGGTTGAGACCAAAGACTGAAGCAGTTTTTCCCAGGAACCCATCGCGTGAAATGAATCCGAGCAGAGCTATGCCCGCAGCGGTATGAGGCAGCACAACAGGAAGATCAATTATCCCCTGAACTACATTTTTAAACAGGAATTTTTTACGTGCCAGCAGCCATGCAAATGGTATAGCTCCTATTGAGAATATAAAGGTAGCAGTGAAAGAAACCCACAGGGTCAGCCATACGCTCTGGTGAACTTCTTTATCCTTTACGGCTTCCAGAAACTCAGCGCCTCCTGTATGAATAAACATACCTGCAAGGGGTGCCAGAATGAACAGCAGCACCAATGATGACAGAATCATTACAATCCATGTAAATATGCTGTTCCTTCTCATTAGAAATTCAATTCTTATTGGCCTTTGCAAAATATTTTAATAACCTTGGCGGCAGTTTCATGACAGGCTCTGCGATAAGTGGTACTAATGGTTCCTGTCCATTCTTTCTGAATATACTCATTCCTTCCGGACTCAGGAAAAAATCCATAAAACTAATAGCTTCTTCTTTCTGAGGTGCATTGTCAAGAATAGTGATGCTGTAATTAATATAATCTCCCGTGATATTCATTTTTATTCCCGGTTTGCTCCCGGCGACATCCGTGCTTACAGATGAATAGAAGCTATTTTTTGCCGGATCCGAAAGGTTAATTTCTTTGGGCAATTCAATATATTTTAATCCATGTTGTATTGCAACTGACTTGTACTGAAACATATAATCAATAGCATTCGATTCAAGCAGGGCTACAAGGTCAACCTCTTTAGGCCGGATATATTCCCTGTTTTTGGAAGACATCATTTCCGTCAACCCTGGTCTTCTGTAATACTTTTCAGCCAGCTTAAATGTAAAGATGGTCCTGTAACCACATGGGTCAGAATCCGGATCCGATCTGGAATAGATTACGTCCTTCATCTGAAGTATATCCATCCAGTTATCAGAATTGATCTCTTTTGAGTGCTTTGATTTTTCCAGATAGGCAATAACTATTTCGTTGGTTGCAAACCTGATACTCCAGCTGGCATAATCCGGAATAAGCATTTCATTGATAACAAAATAATCTGATGAGGCCAAAATATCACATGGCTTTTTAAGCTCTGTCACCTTTCTGGCACATACAAGGCTTCCGGCGGATTCAAGATAGATTTTAGTGCCGGGATTTCTTTTCTCATACTCCTGCGCTATCTGCTTTAATGGCACTGAAAGTGAGCCTGCATGGAAGATAATTAATTCTTTGTGCTTATCTCTGGATTGGCCAAATGAGTGAAACGGGTTAATTAAAATTGTCAGTAACATAATAATTAAGACTCTCATAATTGGTAATTATTATAACTATCTGATACTACATTAAAATTGGTTTGCGGTTTGTAAAGACTCCCAATTTGGGTGTCTCTACTACAATCGTAAATTTAAATCTTTTTTTCTGCGATTTTTAATATCGTGGTAATTGTCTTCCAGTTTCTGCCAGTCCCGATGACACCCATTTTCTTTTCGAAAAAGTTTGTATAGAGTTTTGTCCTTCCAAAACCATTTGGGCAATAAACGAAAATTTCCCTGCCAATAACCTTAAATTTATCCGGAGGATAGTCGATATCTGCAACTTTTTGAATCTGAGAATCAGAGGGTTTCTCCTGAAGGAAGAGAACTGCCATTTTCGCAGGGTCAAAATTTTTTTCTCCAAGGAAAGGATTTGAAGAAAATAAATCAATCAGCTCCTGATTTGTCCTGATCATAACAGGAACGATATAATTGTACCTTTCCAGAATTGCCTGCTCTATGTCTGCCACTATAACAGACACAGATCTGTCGCCGGGATCGTTGAAAATAACGTTTCCACTCTGAATGTAAGTCTCTGCATCTATTAATCCAAGGCTAATATATAGTGCTGAAAGGTTGGCCATCTTAATTGAGTTATGGCCGGTCATATTTACACCGCGAAGGAAAGAGATATAAGTTTGCATGTTAAAATTATTCCGGGATATCTGCCGGACAATAGCAGAGAAACCAGGTTGGGCGTCTCTACTTTGTAATATTACTGAAAATCTTTAACTACATCAATTACTTCAGGGAAGTCCATTCCTATCTTTTTCAGGAATTCGATTGTTGGAACACCATTCTTATTCCAACCTCTTCTTTTATACACTGCATCTACCAGAGATTCATACTGATCTTCACGATATTTCCTCAGGACTCTCATTTTCTCTATAGTTGATTTTCCTGTCGGTTCGAATCCAATCTTTTCCTTAAGCTGTTTGTCATAACGTTCAGATCGCGATTCGTACTCTTCAACAGTAACCGGACCAGCAGCACGATATGGTTGCCTGTCGTGAATACGGGTTCCAAAGCCGCGCCTCAGGTTAAATACCCTTTGAAAATTATATACACGTTCGGAATCCTCCACCAACCTCTTCTTATCAAATTCCCGACCAGTAACTGCCTTATAAATAGTTACATAATTATCAACGTGCTCAGGCACTTTAGCAGGTTCGTCAGCCTGGGCATTATTCTCAGGTTCGACATCATTCCATGGCAGTTTACACAGACCTACAAGTCCGAACCAGGTACGGAACATAGGAAAATAATGAAGCGCTTCAGCTTTATTTTCAAATGTAGGTATCTGGTTGTTGACCATATCCATGAATATCAGCCATGCTTCATCATGTTGAGGACCTTTATTTGTGAGAGCAAAACCTCCCTGCTGCGCAAGAGATTCCTTCGACATATACTGGGAATACTCAAGTCCCTTATTTTCCATCCCTATATCGTTCAAAAATGCAGGATCGCCCCAGCCATTTTTAATGAAAAACTCTTTCATCTTACGAACTCCTGTGCCGGCAATCTTCCCAAATCCTTCACCACGCGCCAGTTGATGCAACATTTCAAGCGCAGCTGAGGAATTCCCGAAGTTAAGATCGAGACCACCTGTTCTGTCTTTGTTGAGAATTCCATTCTGGAAACACTCCATTATAAATGCAGTAACTGTGCTCCACGTAATTGTGCATATCCCGTAAGTATCGCAATAGAAATTTGTTTCAATGATATATTCGGGATCGAATATTCCACAATTTGACCCAAGACCTGCAGCATTCTCATATTCAGGGCCATCTACAATAACTTTTTGCCCCTTGTAAGGGCCCGTCTTCAAAATAAAATCATCTATACCTTTACTGCACGACATATTGCAGCCTATCCAGCAACCATCAGGAATATTCTGGGTGAAATTTCTTTTCCAAACCGACGAATCGATCTTATAGGAATCGGGATGGCTTCCATATTTATAATTCATTACAGGTAACAGGTCATGATCGTTCATAACCTCCATCAGATGAGCTGTCCCGACTTGTCGCATCTGACATTGTTTATCGTCAAGTTCACGGATCTCCCTGTTAAAACGTTTACCTCTCTCCATAATAGCCTCAAGATCAACTACATTATTGAGATTACCTTTCACTCCGGGAATTTTGCAGACAAGAGCTTTAATTTTTTTATTACGAAACACCGTTCCTATTCCTCCCCTCCCGGCCTGTTTTAACCGGACCTTTTTCCGCTTCAAATCGTAAAAACTAAAATTAAGCATTCCGATCAACGAGTGTTCCGCCGCTGAACCTGCAGAAACTACCCCTATGTATTTCTTTTCATTTTCGTTGTCAGCAAAAATTTCAGCAAGCTGCTCCCCTAAAAGATGGCTGTCAACAGCTTCTGCCGGGGCTTCAAATATTTCAACTTTATGGTTTAAGCCATCTATAAAAATAATTACATCTTTGTCAGCCTTTCCCTGGAGCTCAATAGCGTCAAATCCTGAAAACTTAAGAAATGGTCCAAAGAATCCCCCCACATTGCTGTCCATAACCGAATTCGTCTGAGGTGACAAACTGACTACCAGCGATTTACCTGTTCCTGAATATTGAGTTATCCCTCCAATCGGTCCGGAAGATATAATTATCTCGTTTTCAGGATCATCCCATTTTGTTTCAGGTTTTGTAGCATCCCAGAGAAGCCGAAGGCCATACCCTTTCCCACCTATGAATTTTTCTTTCATGACAAGCGGCACATCCTTCTCTTTTATTTCTGTTGTACCCACATTAATGTAAAGTATCTTGTCGGTATAACCTTTATCCAGGGGTGTCCAGTTATAATCCCAGTGTTTTAAAAGTCTATGCTGTGCTTTTATCGACGTTATATCCATAAATAAAAATATTAGAGGCCTTTAAATCCGCGATTAATGAGATCAAAATTACGATTTTCTTACATGTTTTAGCATGATATTGATCAGTTGGTATGGTTTTCACACTTGTAAAAACATTAAAAGCTTTATATCTTTCGGATTGATAAATGAAAGAAAGCATAAATTGAACTTGTCGATATAATGTATTGACCTGGGAAAAAATGAGATTCTCTGAAATTAAAACTCATCTTTCAAAATTCAGGGTAGGAATTGCCGGAGCGGGAGGCCTTGGCTCAAACTGTGCTGTTGCCCTTGCCAGATGTGGGATTGGCACTCTTGTAATAGCTGATTTTGATGTTATTGAAGAACCAAATCTTAACAGGCAATATTATTTCACAAATCAGATCGGTTTGATGAAAACGGTTGCTCTGAAGGAAAATATCGCGCGCATCAACCATGAAGTCGTTGTTATCATCCATCAGACGAAACTTGACAGAATGAATATTACTGAGATCTTTTCAGGCTGTAATATAATTGTTGAAGCTTTAGACACCGCAGCTATGAAAGAGATGCTGATCGAAACTGTTCAGATAAAAATGCCCGGCATTCCTGTGGTTGTAGGATCCGGAATGGCAGGGTGGGGAAAATCAAATGATATCATCACCAGAAAAATAGATGACACGCTTTATGTCTGCGGTGATGAATATTCAGAAGTATCTGATAATCTACCCCCTATCGCGCCACGTGTCGGGATTGCTGCAAATATGCAGGCAAATGTTGTTATTGAACTTCTGCTGAATATTAAGTGATTGATAAACCGTAAACCAATGAGGATCTTATTAAATAACAGGGAAGAAGAATTCATAAATGAGTCAATCAGTGTGAATGAAATGCTTTCTATTAAGAGATTTTCATTCAAGATGAGAATAATAAAAATCAACGGTATTTTAATATCAAAAGAGAAATACGATACGACTTTTATACATGAGGGTGATGATGTACAGATGCTTTATCTCATGAGCGGAGGTTGAAAAAAAAATTGTAGGTTTGTATCATGATTTTCAGGTTTAATTTTTCAGACAAAATCCCTGCCATATTCCGGAATAAATATGTCCTGACGACTATTATTTTCATAGTATGGGTATTACTTTTAGATTCTAACAACCTTATCGCCAGATATAAGGATATGAGGGAGCTGCATAAACTTAAAATTGACCGGGAATATTATATCAAACGTATTGAGGAGGATAAGCTGAAGCTTCATGAATTGAAAACTGACAACCGCAATCTCGAAAAATTTGCAAGGGAACAGTACCACATGAAGAAACCTGACGAAGATCTTTATATTATTCTCACTCCATCAGAGGATCGTAAGATTACCAGGCAGAACAAATAAAAATTTTAAATTCAAGATCGTTTATCCAATATTTCTCAAATCATTCTACAGCAGGCTCTGAATATTGGTTGTAATAAATTTTAAATTAGCCTTTGCAGGCACACGCCGTGCCAAGCAATTTTAAATGAATATTTCTTATGGCCAAATCAGGTCATAAAATAGATTAAGTTAAACTTTTCATGCTTTAACAAAATCTTAACAAAAATGATTCAGGTTTAACAATTTAGTATGAATTCCCTATATTACTTTTGAACGGTAAAAATTTTAACGTTTCAAATTAATATTGCTTTATATGAAAACTTCAAAAACAATCAGCGAATCAGGGAAGAAAAGTAAAGTTAAAGATTCGGTCAATAGCAAAAAAGTCATCACCAATTCCCGTATAACAGAAGAAGATATACGTGAAAAAGCAAAGGAGATATACCTACAGCGTCTTGGGCGGGGAGAAGACGGTACTGCAGAAAATGACTGGAGTGTAGCAGAAAAATATTTTAATGATTTGGAAGCTTAGCTGAGCTTAAGAGGACAAGCTTTAGACTGTCTCTTAAATTGGAAGATCAATGAAAAGCTGGTTTAATAGATTATATAACTGGATTACTAGATTGTCAGAGACAAAAATGGGCACATTTGCATTGTTTATATGTGCCTTTGCTGATGCATCCTTTTTACCATTACCTGTTACAACTTTCTTTCTGATTTTAATCCTGTTGAATACAAGAATGATTTTTAAGTATATATTTTTCGTTGTCCTGGGAACATTAACCGGAGCTCTTGCAGGATATTCAGCCGGGCATTTTGCATGGCTTAAGCCAGATGGAAACTTTACAGGAGTTGTTCAATTTCTCTTTAATAATATTCCTGGTTTTTCTGTAGGTGTATATGAAAAAGTGCATATTTTGTTCACTAAATGGGACTTCTGGATATTATGTGCTGCAACCACAACTCCTCTCCCATATGGAATATTTTCTGTCACGTCAGGGGTATTTGGCATAAATATATTTATCTTTTTCTTTACCACTCTTGTCTGTCAGACAATAAAATTCTCTTTTCTGGCTCTGCTAACCACGAAATTAGGTCCGGAAGCAACGAGAATGATGAAGTTAAACTGGAAACCTGTAGCTGTTCTTACTGTATGTATTTTAATAGCTATTGCGGTCAGCAATGTTTTGTGAAAACAGGCAAATATTAATACGCAATTCTATAATCAGAAAATCAGAGATGCACTCAGCTTAATTGATGACTGCCAGTTATTTAATAAACTTTGATAAACAGTAATTAGTTTTTCTCTTATAATTTCCTTATCAAACTGCATGAGTAACTGTTCTGATATTTTGAGACCATCGTTATAAAACTGTTCGTCTGTAATCATTCTTTCTGTAAGAGATATAAATTCTTCTTTGTTGCTTGCTTTAAGATAGGGATATTTGTACAATGATTTGTACTCTTCAATATCCCTGTATATAACTGGCATTCCGCAGGCAGCAGCTTCTATCGGTGCAAGAGGACAGTTTTCCTGGTATGAAGGGAAAAGCATCAGATCTGAAGCCGCATATATAAGAGGCATATCTTCGAGATTAATCTGACCAGTATTGATTACATTTTTCCCGGCATTATTGAATCTTTCATTTATCCTTTTAATACCCTCCGTCAATCCCCCGAAAGGTCTGCCCCCGGCCCACACAAATCTCACTTCCTGAATAGCCCCGGCCACATCGAGAAAATCATCAACACCCTTTCTACCTGTCAATTGGCCAACACCAAGGACTACAAATTCATTTTCACTTAAACCAAGCATCTTCCGACCTTTTTTTCGGTTTTCATCAGTTCTCTTCCAGGTTTCAATGCGAACAGGATTATAAATACTCACTATTCTTGTTTTAGCACCGCTCTCGATTATTGCTGTTTCAACCATAGGAGAAATTGCAATACAGACATCAGCGTAAGAATAGACTATCTTTAAACCCAATCTGATGAACGGCATAAAAAGCCACCAGGCGGGTAGAGATCCTTTTATTGAATCAGGTATCACATGGGCTGTAAATACTCTTCTCCCCTTATATTTTCTTCCTTTCCATAAATAATAAAGGCCATAGGTATGGCCATGAAAAATATCTCCGATACCTTCATCATTTATTACAACTTCAATATCATCTTTCTCCTTTAATAACTCAATATGATCCATAAAAGCAGTATGTACGCCAGTCGCTTTCATAATAAAGGGAGTTTCTGAGATCACATGAATTTTCATACTGCAATTTTAAAGTGAGAGATTTACTTTGATAATATCAGTTTGTTCAGGAATTGTTTATACTTGCTCTTTTTTACACTTTACACTTTCCCCTTTTCCTGAAAAAGATACAAGAAGAACTGTGCAAAAAACCACAGCAAGGCCAGTAATCATAAAATATTTAAAACTGTCTATGTTTTGAGTAAACAGATTCCATGATGGCCCAATTAAATTACCAATAACAGCATAAAACGTAGCCCATGTTATAGCGGAAATCAATGCAACAGGCATAAATACCTTAGGTCTGATATGGAGCATACCAGCTATAACAGATGTATATCCTCTCGTAAATGGGGTTACCCTGAAAATATACATACTCATCTGTCCTCCCCTGGATATTTTAGTGGTTAGCCGGGCTATCATCCCGGAAGACAATGGAACCCATTTAGGTTTTTTCTGTGTTATAAATGATCCGGTCGTATAAAATAGAAAATAAAGTAAGCTCGTTCCAATAATATCAGCAGATACTGCCGTAAGTATTACAAAAGGCAAAATCAGAAGTCCCCTGAATGACAAATACCCTGAGAACATAAGTAAGAGTTCATTAGGAAATGGATTGGGCATGCCAGTCTCCTGGAGAAAGACCAGGATGAAAATTGCTAAATACCCATATCTAGTTACATAATATACTACTTCTTCAGGCATAACCGGGTATATTATTCTTCAAATGAATTCTTATGAATTTTTGCAAAAAATCAATTGCATTTTTCATTATAACTTATAATGCAAATTAAGAAACAAAATGAATAACCACTCCCGATATTATTCAGAATACCAGTAATTTAATATTTTCTTAATGAGAATGTGACAATATTTTAATAATATATTAACCTTAAAAAGTTGATTATTTTCTGATAAATACTTTTTTGTTATATTTTCTATTCATTTCTTATGATTTTAATTTATCACCCATTACACGAGGCAAATCAGTAAAAGAGTCTGACAGCATTCATTAAAAGGCAAGTAATGTTATCAATTAATTGATTTATTGATGAATTACTTAACAAAATCTTAATTTTCCTAATACATCATCGTAACATCTTGCAGGTACATTTGCAGATAAAACTTTATTGAATCGTTCAGCGTGAAAGATGAAAATTAATAATGATTTTAGCTATGAACCAAATACTTGTAATTGGCAGTTCAAATACTGACATGGTTATCAAAACCGATAAACTCCCCTGCCCGGGGGAGACAATAGTCGGTGGAACTTTTATGGTTAATTCCGGCGGGAAAGGGGCAAATCAGGCCGTGGCAGCTGCCCGGTTAGGTGGTGAAGTAACTTTCATTACCAAAAGAGGGAATGATTTATTCGGAAATAAATCGGTTGGACTGTTGATGCGTGAAGGTATAGATGCACAATTTGTGATTAAAGACATGGAACATCCTTCGGGTGTTGCCCTTATTAATGTTGATTCACGAGGGAGAAGCAGCGGTGTCACAGCACCCGGATCCAATAGTTATCTTTCTCATGAAGATATTCCTGAAAAAGTCTTTGAACCCGGGAAATTTAAGATACTTCTTCTTCAGATAGAAATTCCTGTCAGAACGGTCGAATATTCTGCAATGTCAGCCTGGAAGAATGGTATTAAGGTTATTCTCAACCCTGCTCCGGTACAAAAAATATCAGATGAACTCTATAAGCATTTATGGCTTATAACACCAAATGAAACTGAAGCAGAAACACTTACAGGAATTAAGGTCAGGGATAAATCATCTGCGGAAAAAGCATCCCATGTATTTCTCGACAAGGGAGTAAAAAACGTTATTATTTCAATGGGAGCCCATGGGGCATTTATCAAATCTGAAAGTTTTACAGGTATGGTTCCTGTAGTAAAGGTCAGAGTAGTCGATATTACTGCAGTTGGTGATGTGTTCAATGGCGCCCTGGCAGTAGCTTTTGCTGAGGGCAACGATTTCAGAAACGCTGTAATATTTGCAAATAAAGCTGCATCAATTTCAGCAACAAGAATGGGAGCTCAGGCTTCAGCTCCGTACCGAAAAGAGGTTGCAAATTTGCATTTATATGCAATGACTAAGAGTTATGCCCATTTTTCCTTCATCCAGACATCAATATAAGGTCAAATGTGATGGCTGATTTCCATCTAATTTAATAATAATATTACACTACCAACTTAACACTAAATTAATATTCTTAAAACACTATTGTAACATCATGCAGGTACTTTTGTGAACATAAGAAAAAATATAATAACAAATTCAAATCTTATGAATAATGATATTCAAAATTTAGCCCATGATAAAGTGAACTCAAATGCAAACACCTTTATTGAGATTTCGCTGACAGTAGTCTTTGTTTCAATTATTATTTTTTCCTGCCTGGTTTTATTCGGTTCTTAAGGAATAAAAATTAATTTATTCTTAGCAATTCTGTAACAGGTTGATAACAAAGCTGATTTACTTTTGAGAATTATCAATTATCAAAGAAGTAATGCCGTGGGAAAATACCTGTTCTTATATCTGAAAACCGGTGGAGGACATCTGGCCCCGGCAAAAGCAGTAGCAGAAAAGATAAAAAACAAACGAAGAGTTGATGTCGAAATACTGCTGGTTGACGGATTATCTGAATCTAACCAGTTTGTAAAGAAAGTTATCGAAGATGGCTATAAAAATGCAATAAACAGAGCAGCCTGGACTTTTGAATTTCTTTATGCGCTGCATAAGATAAATGCAGTTTCAAAATTTACTTCATCTCTTGTTTCATATTTTGTAAGACCCGGAATCGAAAGACAGATACTTGAAACACGACCAAAGAAAATCGTTGTTTTTCATTTCTTTCTCATTAAACCTGTTTTTGAAATATTAAAATCGCACCATCTCAATATACCGGTTATAACAGTTGTAACCGATCCTTTTACCGCTCATCCGATATGGTTTCTTCAGAAGGAACAGAATTATGTGGTATTCAGTGATATACTTAAAGAAAAATGTATAGAAAAGGGTATTGATAAAAACAATTTACATGTATTTCCCTTTGTTCTGGACAGTAAATTCTCCCAAAAAGTAAGTGATTTTAAAAAGATAAGAATCCGTAAAAAACTTGGATTTGAGATCGATTCCAAAATTATACTTATTGTGGGCGGAGGTGAAGGAATGCCCAAAGGCAAAAAAATACTGAAAAAAATTATTGCAAGAAACATGGACGCCGAAATTGCAATTGTGTGCGGAAAAAACCAGAAATTATACGACAAAGCGATGAAGCTTAAAAACAAATATGGTATTGATAATCTGAAAGTTTACGGTTTCATTGATTTTGTACATTCTCTTGTAAGCATTTCAGATGTCGTAATAACAAAATGCGGGGCATCCACTTCAATGGAAATACTCATGATGGGCAAGGTACCTGTAATTAACAACTATATCTGGGAACAGGAAAAAGGCAATATGGAATTCGTATGCCAGAGCAAAATGGGCATACTTGAGAAAAATACAAGGTTCCTGCCTGATGTGCTTCACAAACTTCTGACTGACAATGAATTTTACAATTCAATACGAAACAATATTAAAAACGCTGCCATAAGTAACGGAGTCGGTCAGGTATCGGATTATATATTAGAGTTATAGTAACGGAATTTATATTATGAATATTCTTGTTTTATCTGACCTGCATATTGATACATGCGATAATTTCGGTACATTTCAATGGAAGGAGATGGATCTTATAATGCAAATTGAAGGGATAAGAGATATTTACAATATCGATAGGGTAATCTTCAATGGCGATGTATTTGAATTGATTAAATACTCTTACGAGGATATCAGAAAAGCCAACCCGAGACTGATGAGATATTTCAACGATAATGATTTCATATTTATCAGGGGGAATCACGACATTGTAAGTGAATTTGGAGTAGATCATTATGACATTACAAATTCTCATGGACAGACCATTCATATAGAGCATGGCCATAACGCAGACTGGGTAAACGGCACTAAAATAGGAAGGGTTATAGGAAGACTTGCTTTATCGACATTGAAGAAAATGTCGCATTTCAAATTTATGATGGACATCTATTTCAGGATAGTTGCCCTGGAAGAACAGATAAACCATATTCCCAAAAAGTACAATACCATAAAGTACCTCACGTATGCACTAAAACTTCTGAAAGAACATGATGTTGTTATCCTTGCACATACACATAAACTGGAATCGCACCACACCTATTATCTGAATAAGAAAAAACGCTATCTGAACAGCGGAGCCTGTACGCTTGGGCGTTTCCAGGGAATTATTATGGATACCGAATCCATGAAATATGAACTTATCAAGGAGTCCAGAGAATCCATCAAGAATTCTTATCTTATCCGTCAGGCAATTTAGGGATATTAAAGCATGCACATGCCGCGCATGAATCCGATACCGACTAACGGTTGAAATAAAAAATGTAACAAAAACTTAACAAAAAAAAATAATTGTTTAGTAGAAGAGTTAATACTTTCGTACTAATTAAACTAGACTCTGAAATATTTGTATATATGAGTTAATCACCAATAAAAGTTGTTTTCTGCAGAGCCAGAGATTAAAGCCTTAATATATTCGAGATGATATTTTTATATATTGTTATAGGTCTGGTTCTAGTATTTGATTTCATTAACGGATTCCATGATTCGGCTAATTCGATTGCAACTGTAGTATCAACAAGAGTATTATCTCCTGTATCCGCTGTAGCATTTGCTGCTATTTTTAATTTTCTTGCATTTTTGATTTTTCCTCTGAGAGTTGCTACTACAATAGGGAAAGGTGTTATTGATCCTGATGTCATCAGCCTTACTCTTATTACGTCAGCAGTGACAGCGGCAATAATCTGGAATCTCATCACATGGTGGCTTGGTCTTCCCTCAAGTTCTTCGCACACGCTGGTAGGTGGTTTGGTTGGGGCTGCTATTGCAGGGAGTGGGTTTGGATCAGTAATCTTACCTGGTGTTTTAAAAATTGTTTTATTTATTGTAATTGCCCCGATACTTGGTATGCTGATTTCATTTATTATCTCAGCAATTGTAATCTTTATTGTTAAGAATCAAACTCCTTTTCAAGTTGACAAGTATTTCCGCAGATTACAGTTGTTATCAGCGGCAGCATTCAGTTTAGGTCATGGGGGAAATGATGCACAAAAATCCATGGGTATTATATGGGTAGCGCTGATTGCTACTAATCAGGTCTCAAAAACTGCACCTATTGATCTGTGGATTGTGTTATCATGCCATACGGCGATTGCCTTTGGTACATTTTTCGGAGGCTGGAGGATTGTCAAGACTATGGGACAAAGAATCACGAAGTTGAAGCCATTTGAAGGATTTTGTGCAGAAACAGCCGGGGCACTAACGCTTTTTGGTGCAACCCATTTTGGTATTCCAGTCAGTACAACTCACACAATTACTGGCTCCATCATTGGAGCAGGAGCAAGAAAAGGGGTTTCAGCGGTGAAATGGGGGGTCACAAAAAATATTTTCTGGGCATGGATTCTTACAATCCCTGTGTCGGCATTATTAGGAACGGCAATCTATCATCTGTTTCATGCAATAAAAATTATACTCTAATTTCAACTGGACCTGCTTTACTGAAGCCGGCACAACATTTGCAACTACAGGAATCGAAAGCATTTTAAGAATCACGAATTTCCCTTTTAATTGATTGCAAGGAAAAAATCTTGGCAATGTCAATATCGTGGAAAGAATATTCATATCAGCATATAATTGTTTCTAAAGTTCATCTCATCTCTGACAATAAAGAGAGTATCATTAGAAGAGGTTCCTACGGGACCCAGAGATCAGAAGCCCGTTCCAATGACCTGTAATATAGCAGCAAGTCTTTCGTTTCGTTTGATTCAAAAACCATACCTCTGGCTTCGAGTAATTCTGAAGCAGCAATATCAACAGGTCTCTTTTCAAAAAAATCTGTATGAACGAAGTTCAGGTATTTTACAATTCTGAACATGTTAAACCATCCGAAAAATCTTTTTTTAAATGATAGCAATCCCGATGTATTATTCTTTATCTCAATCATTTTTCCAATCCACTCCTTTTCACCTAAAAACAACCTGAGACTCTGAGGGATCAAGCTGAAATGATTGTTCAATTCCCTTGCTTCGGATTCAAAGAAAATATCAATCAGCTCAAAGAATGTCCGGAGCTCTTTAAATGCCAATATATTATATGTTAAAAGCGTTGAGCTTTTATCAGCGCTAAGTTTCGCTATTGATGCACCAGTCCCGAACGGCACTCTGTCAGAGGCTCTCGGTGATGGATAAACGGTGGTTGAGTTTAAATTGAAATAACCTCCTGCGGGAACCAGTTTCTGAATGAAATAAAAGTCCTCACCTGCCCGTTTCCTGTTCATACCCCCGGCTTTTATATATGGCAGTGCTTTTACAGCTATTGCAGACCCGACTGTATGAAAAACATATGGAAATCCTGAATATGCCAGTGCCTGAAAATAGTATCGCAGATGCAGTTCATATAAAGTAATATATTTAAAAATGGTTTCCGGACAATTAGTTCCTGAAAGTGGATGTTCGAAATAAATTGAGCAAGCATTACGGTCAGCTTTTTTTAATAATTCATTGTAGACTGCAAGAAAGTAATTCCGGTCAACAGTACAGTCTGCATCAAGATTAAGAATAACTCCGTCGGATTTGTCAATGATGTTGAAACGACGTATTGCTTCATCCATTCCCGTCTTTCGTGCAAGTCCCACTCCCCATCCGCTGACAGACTGATGTCCGATTATAAAAGCAAAAAGCCGGAAGAAACAGTTGTTGTTTTCTTTCTTCCAGCTTTCAATATTGTTAAAGGTAATTCTGTTGTTCTCTAAACTCTCCCTCTCTGCATCATCAGGAGCATTTATTACAATAATGACTTCTACCTTGCATTCCGGTTCTCTGCATTTTGCAAGAGAATCAAGTAATTTATTTATCCCCGGTTCATTATAAGCAGGTACTACTACAATTATACCAGTCTCAGTATCGATAGCCTCTTCAATTTTCCGAGGGAATAGAGCCCTTGTTTCAAGATAGGTTGAGGCAAAACCCATTGGCTGCTATTTTTTCTCTCCCTTATACTTTTTGTTAATAGCGTCAAGTACTTTTTGTGTTATGTCCAACGAATTATCACCATAAAGGACAACACTTCCAAAACTTTTCCCCAGAATATACTGATAGTTGTAATCTGACTTATTTTCCTCGAGGAATTTTGTGATATAATCGAGTACCTGACGATTCATAACCTGCTCTTCTTCCACAAGATTTGACTGGAGTTTATCGCGTAAAGATACAAGTTCCTGCTGCTGCTGAACAAGCGATTGTTCAATCTGTGCTGCAGTAGCCCTGGTAACAAGGCCTTTGTTTACTTTATCCTGATAATCTTTTGCGCCTTTTTCATATTGACTGCCTTTTGAATTAAGCTCTGCTTCGGCACTTTTTTGTTTAGCCATCAAATCGTTTCGTCTGTCCAAAAACATATCAAATCTAAAAATAACAGTATCTATATTTATATAAGCAATTCCTTGAGCCGGCGATCCGATAGTATTAGCCGCTGTTTCACTTTTTTTAGGTTTTTTATTCTCCGAAAAATGCAGAAAATAAAGGCCTGCCACAGCCAAAAACAGAACAACATACAGAACTACAGATAGTTTCTTCATCTCAAATTAAATATTTGTTAAACATTAGACAGGCGCAAATATAAACAATTTAATAAATGCGTCATTTAGCCTTTAATTAAAATTCCGGACAAGGTATCGCTCTTATTCGCTTTTTAAGTTGACCCAGCGTAAGGTTATTGAATTCATAAACAAGAGAGATCTCATGAGAACCACCTGTTGAGCCTATAAGGTTGGAAATCGTGAAGTCGTAACTATAACCTATATGAAGTTGTTTGGTTTTAATTCCGATCAGACCAATGATTGCATCTCCGGCCTGAGATGTAACAAATGGGATCCCCCTGTACCATATTCCGAATATAAGCGGATCTTTATAATAGTATAGACCAAGATCAGACTGGTAGAATTTGGCTTGTTTCTGAAAGTTAATAGCTATTGAAAGAATTTCCTGAGATTTTTGACGTAACCGGGTCTGCCTCAAAATCTGGGTACCTCCGTAAAAATTAAATTTTATCGGAACGGTCGCATCGTTTCCATAAAATGATGTCTTCGGAGCAAGTAAATGATCGAGAGTAAAACCTGCCCAGGTCCTTGAATTATAGACGAGAGCTGAGGTTGCAAAATCAACGTCAGCTACATTATCAAAAGGAGGAGGTGTTACAGACGGTGTGGTTCCACTGCCTGTTATCTGACTGTTGAAGACAAGTTTGCCAATGTCAAGGCCTTCGTAGTAAAATTTGAAGTTGACTCCGGGTCTTACATGCCATTCTTTATTTATATTAAAATCATAAGAATAGAGCAGACCGATATTGGTTGTACTCAGATTTCCAGATCCTGCAACATCATAAGTTGCAAGTACCCCGATGCCTGAATTGAAGTTCGCAAGGGCTTTATCGAACGAAATGCTGTAAGTATTAAACACTCCGGGAACAGCAGGCCATTGATCCCTGTAGTTTACAGCAAATCTGTATTCATTGGTCGCACCCGCAAAAGATGGCGAAAGATACAATGCATTCGCATAAAACTGGGAGAATGTAGGATCCTGACCAAAACTATCCGTTAATATGATGAATGACAGTACAACCAAATATATGATCCGCTTCACCAAGATCGATCCCGTTAGGTTTATATTGACGAAAATAGTCAAATGAAATTAAAATCTTATATGATTTAACGAATTTTATATCTAAAAGATTCGTCTTCGCTCAAATATTTTAATAAAATGGGTAAAAAGTCAGACGAATGTCTGATATTTTTTGATGAAGAAACGGATGAAGTTTTAATCGCTAATCATCCGGGAGACGTTATTTTTTAAGAAGAGTCACATCGCCCATTTTTGTGAAAGGTTCACCGTTTCTGAATTTAACACGGACTTTCCAGATATAAACGCCGGGTTCGCATAATTGTCCGTTATTATAGCCATCCCAACCTAAATTTATATCATTGCTTTCAAAAATCTGTATTCCCAGTTTACTGAATATTTTTAGCTGATAATCAGATACGCCTGAATAAGATGGATGAAATACTTGCGCTGCTTCATCACTCTTCGATGAATAATAACCGCCTGAAGGGCCTTGTGCATTTGGAATGAAAGCATTCGGGAAATTGATAAAATATTGTGAACCGGAAAGCGCATTAAAAACAGTCACTGAATCAGAACAGCCCCAATCTGAAAGTACAACAAGCCGAATATTATAATTACCAAATTTTGCATAAATGTGGCTCGGCTCAAAGACCTCAGAAGCATATCCATCTCCAAAATCCCATTTGAACTGAACAGCATTTGTGGAATAATTCAGCAAACGGATCTCATCACCAGAAATGGCAGCCTTTTCGGGAGCAATTTCAAAATATGCCTTTGGCCTTGGATGAACTGTCACTGAAGCTGTCGATATTAAATGTTGTCCAGCATGGTTAGTAACTTCCAGAATAACTTTATATTCTCCTTCAACATCAAAGATCCATTCAGGGTCCTTTTGGTTCGAGGAGCCCCCGTCACCAAAGGTCCACGTGCAAGAATCATAAGAAGTTGATTTATTATAAAAACGTATTTTTAGCGGAGCACAACCAGCAGAATCACTCGGTTCGATTAAAAATGCTTCGGCTTCAAATCCAATCTGAAGCTTTTTCTTATCAGCCATTGCTTCGTTGAATAATCCATTTTTAGAAAATGAGCTACTGAGACTGGCCGGGAAAGAAATGATGGTTTGATGTGATTCAGCAATTTTTGAAACTTCAGATTCTGAATTAACAGGAAGTGGTGAAACCTTTATGCTCTTTGTTGATTCTTTGTGAATTACATTTGAAATAGCCGGATTTATCCTAACCGGTTGTACAGCCTGGACTTCAATATAACTACTTGTATCGGTTCTGTTTATTTTTTCAGGATTATTTAAAGGTTTTAGATTATCGGAGTTCCGTGACCCTGAGAAAAGAATAATAGCGGCAGTAATTCCTGTTACCAGTATTCCGCCAATATAGTATATATTTAACCTGGCAGGATTAAAACGCAGGAATTCTTTTCTGGATACCCGGCGCATAAGTTTTGATTTGATTGCTGCATCCGGGATAACCTCAGCGTATTCCAGTTTCTGCCTGAATAACTCTCTTAAATTAATATTTTTCTTTCTTGTTTTCAATTAATTATTAATACTAATCTGATGCTTCAACTATTATTTTCCGAATAACTGCTTTTTAATTTTCCAAGCTTTTCAAGTTTATCTCTTATTACCGCTTTTGCCCTGCTATACTGCGACTTAGAAGTATTTGTATCTATCCCCAGCATTTCAGCGATTTCTTTATGTTTATACCCTTCTACAGCATACAGGTTGAAAACCATTCTGTAACCGGTCGGCAATTCATTCAACACCTTATACAACTCATCTGATGTAAAAAAATCTTCCTCAAAACTCGTTACTCCTGTCTCAACAGACACATACTCCTCAATCTCAACATGATACCTGTATTTAAGGTTTTTATGATAATGAGTTATTGCTGTGTTTACCGCTACTTTTCTTAACCAGCCTATGAAAGAACCTGATCCTGTAAAATCCTTTATGTTATAAAATATCTTCAAAAAACTGTCCTGCAAAATATCCTCCGCCTCAGCTTTATCAGATGCATACCTGAGACAAACACCAAGCAGAAGACGCGAATACTTATCGTATAGTGCCTGTTGCGCCTTTCTGTCATGTTTTGCACACAACTCTATTATTTGCCGGTCGCTCATCATAAATTGAGGACATTTCTAAGACCTTTCAAAGACATAAAAGGTTGCATAATATGAACACGTTTCTTCAAAATAAATGAATTTATGCCTTTTTCATTGTTGCCGAATGACAAAGGTCATTAAAAAATGATTTGAGATCTGTTTTATTAGCATTTTAATACAGATAAAAAGAAAGTTAGTTTATTTAAGATATAAATTCAAATTATGTTCAACAAATTTATTGCAGCAATACTGCCTTATTTTCCGAAGAAATTTATCTGGATATTTTCAAGGTCGTATATATCCGGTGAAACTATTGATGACGCAATGCGTGTTTCTAAAGATCTGAATAGCAAAAACATAAAAGTCACGCTTGATGTTCTCGGGGAATTTATAAAAACTCTTGACGAAGCAGAGTCTAATAAGGAGGAGTATCTTAATCTGATTGATATTTCCTGCAAAAACCATATTGATGGGAATTTTTCGCTTAAACCTACAAGCTTCGGTTTGCTGCTCGACGGGGAGATCTGTTATAAACACATCCGGGAGATTGTAGCAAAAGCTGCCACCTGCAACGGGTTCATAAGAATTGATATGGAGGATTCTCCATGCACCGATGCTGAGATTGTATTATTCCGTAAACTAAAATCTGAATTTCCTGCAAATGTGGGACTTGTCGTGCAGGCATACTTAAGAAGAACACTGGAAGACCTGCAACAAATGATGGACCTTAACAGCGTTGCAATTCCAGTAAATTACAGACTCTGCAAAGGGATTTATGTTGAACCTGAATCAATCGCGTTCAAAAAATATGAAGAGATCAATCAGCATTACCTGGAGGACCTTGAATTCATGTTCAGGAATAAGATCTATGCTGCTATTGCCACCCATGATAAACCTCTTATTGAAGGTGCATACGACCTGATCAGGAAATATAATGTTCCTAAAGATATGTATGAGTTTCAGATGTTGTACGGAGTAACACCAAGACTTCGTGAAAGCATTGTAAATGAAGGATATACTATGAGAGTATATGTTCCGTTCGGAAAACAATGGTTTGGCTATTCAACACGTCGCCTAAAAGAAAATCCCAAAATGGCAAGTCATATCATAAAAGCCATATTCTATAAAGGATAAAAAGACGCACGACTTACGCTGCAAGACAAGGAAGAAAACTAATTGAATTTCCCCTGTGTTGTGAACCGTGTGTCGTGGGTCTTTTTTCTTACTTCGGCTGTTTCAGCGATTCCAGGTACTTCTTATGAATCTGATTAAGTTCCTGTTCTGTCAGATTCTGTTCAAAAGGAGCAGGTTTTTCAGGATACCCGTGAAGAAGAAGATATGCGGCCGGAAGCAATAATAATGGATTAATGCCTGCTATCATGTCGGAGGGTACGCCACCTTTCTCATATGCATCAACCTTTTGTTTCTGCCGTAATAAATTATAATTTGTTTCCGGATCTCCCAGTCTGTTCTGTGTGTTTCGGGCCTGGTAAGCAGATATAGCTACGTTATACCTGGCATTTTCAAACGTTGAAGGAATCCTCCTCGGTGGTCTCATCATTTCAGATTTAAGGTTGGTGAGCCTTGGAACAATGACCACCTCCCCAATCAATAACGTATCAGTTTGCATATAAATCCCAGCAACAAACTCAAGCCCGGCAAGTGTATCACTTACAAACATTGATGTAGACTTAAAGCCAAGATGCTTGAAAAGGACCGTATCTTTCCTGTTCACATAAAATGCAAAAGTCCCATTAGTACCGCTGACCGAAGAGAAAGCGCGATTGATCAGAATCTGTGCATTAGAGACCGGATAAAGAGTACTTGCATCCATCACAATGCCATGAAAAAGAATTCTGACTTCTGAATTTGCTTTTTCCTGACAGAAACAAGAATTAAATAAGAAAAATAATAAAATAACCAGTGAAAAACTGTGCTTCATTTTCATTTATCCTTTTTCAACTTTATTATCAGTTCTTTTAAGCTCCTCTTGGGAACGTGGTGATTTTTGTTCTTATCTCTCCAGTATTTCACATCTGCCGCTTTTATATCTTCGACAATTACATTTTCTACAGGTTTCCCCAGTGCTAGAATTAAGAGTATTTCAAAGTTATCAGGGATTGAAAGGTCGTTGCTTAGTTCTTCCCGCTTAATTGATCCGATAATACACCCTCCAAGACCGGCCTCAGTGGCTCCAAGCATAATAGTATGCGCAGCAATTCCATGATCAACACCAAATATATCTGATATTGATTTATCCCCAAGAATAATAATATAAGCAGTTGGTCTCTCTCCTTTTTCCGGTCCCGGCCAATCTGTCAGGTACCCCGCCCAGGCAAGGTATGGGAATATCTTTTCACAATCTTTTACTGTGTTATAATAAAGATATTTCAGAGGCTGTTTATTTGCCCCTGATGATGACAGCCGTGCAAGATCAATAAACGATTCAATTGTTTGGGAATCAATCTGATGTGATTCATCGAAACGACGATAAGACCTGGTTTTAAATATCAGTTCCTTTAAGTTCATGATCTATATTTTTGTTAATCTCGAGCTATATTAACAGAAGTAAATTTCCTATATCAAAACCGTTTTAAGATCTGATCCCAGTCAAGAATCTCCCAGAATGACTTAATGTAGTCGGGACGCTTATTCCTGTAATCTATATAATATGCATGTTCCCACACATCGCATGTTATCAGAGGCTTAAGCCCTCTGCGCAAAGGGTTGCCGGCGTTTGATTCCTGAACAATCTGCAGGGTCCCGTCATCATTTTTTACCAGCCAGGCCCAGCCGGCTCCAAAAAGGGTGGCTGCAGCTTTGTTAAATTGCTCCTTAAATGAATCAAAAGAACCAAATGAAACATTTATGGCTTCAGCAAGATCACCTTTTGGAATCTTTCTTCCATCATGAGCAAAAGATTCGAAATAAAATGTATGATTCCATACCTGGGCAGCATTATTAAAGATGCCGCCTTCAGCTTTCTTAATAATTGTTTCCAGATCAGCTTTTTCAAACACGGTACCAGGAATTAGTCCGTTCAGATTATTAACGTATGCCTGATGATGTTTACCATAGTGGTAATCAAGCGTTTCTTCACTTATGTACGGGACAAGTGCGTTTAGCTTGTACGGAAGTTTAGGTAGTTCAAATGCCATGACTTAAATATTTTGAATGAATACTCTTAATACTAAAACAATGAACAATTATCTATGTTCAAATTTAGCATTTTTAAACCACAGTTTGATCAGAGTTTAGTAAGAAAAATCCTGTCTGGCAATTGGGGCACAATTTTTTTTTCGCCAGCAATCCTGAAGAGTTCGACAATTGCTTCTCTTCCTTTGGGACCCAGGTTGAGGGTATATTCATTTACGAAGAGCTTGATGTGGTTATTCATGACAGTACTGTCCATCTCCCTGGCATTACCGGAGACAAAATCGTAAGAGGCAAATGAATCTTTGTATGCGTACTCAAGACTTCTTCGCATTACACGATTGACTTTTTGAGCAATATCATCAGGAATATTTCTCTTTATTACAATCGCGCCAAGAGGTATTGGAAGCCCTGTAAGTGTCTCCCAGTACTCACCCATATCAGCTAACCTATGAAGCCCTCTTCTATAATATGTAAATCTTGTCTCATGGATTATAAGTCCTGCATCAACTTCACCTTTTAAAAGGGCATCTTCAATATTTGAAAAGAGATATTCAGTCTTATTAACCACATCAGGCCAGGCTATACTGAATAGGAGGTTAGCAGTTGTGTACTTACCCGGTATAGCAATCCTCAAACCAGGCAGTTCTGAGATACCAATACGACGCTTGCTTATCAGTAAAGGTCCATTCCGGTGACCAAGTGCACTTCCGGCATCCAGAATCAGGTAGTTCTGTGCCACGTAAGCGTAAGCATGGTAGCTGATTTTTACAATATCAACATCTGAATTAAGAGCTCTTCTGTTTAACTCTTCAACATCAGTAAGAAAATAATCAAACTCCAATCCTTCAGTATCGATTCTGCCATGCACCATTGCATCAAAAATGAATGTATCGTTAGGACATGGCGAGAAACCCAATGTTAATCTCATAGAATCATCTTAATGTTAAAAGTACATCAATAAGTTTTTCTGACAGATTATTGATCGCAAGGGCAATGTTCCAATTATTTCTATTACGTGGTTCAACTTTATTTGATATTGCCCGCAGAGCCAGAAAAGGAATTTTTTCCCTGCAGCAAATATAGAAAAAAGTTGCACCTTCCATCGTCTCAATGTCAGGATTAAATTTTTTCAATAATTTGCTCCTCGTATTTTCAGAGCCGGTAGCAGTATTGACCGTAATTGCCCTGACAGGTTTTAAGATCCCTTTCATTTTTTCGCTGTACCACGAATCGGCATATAGCAGACCATCCTCGTAGGGAAAATCATGTGCACCGATCAGACCAGCTTCGGAAAGTGTAAAAAACCTGTCTCCATCTTCAATTCCTGCGTCTGCAAAACAGTCAGAAAGAGGCATAACAACATCTCCGATCAGCAATTCATCTTTATAACTTCCTGCAATGCCGGCATTAATGGCAAGATCGGGTTTTTCATTCTGAGATAACCATTGTTTCATCGCCCATGCCGTGGAGACTGATCCCACACCCGCAACGAGAAGGCTGATATCAAAGCCACCAAACCTGTAACATTCCTGAACAGCTTCCATGTCCTTTATTTTTTTAAGGGCATCGGCTTCTGAACTTGTGGCTGTAATAAATAATATTTTCAATGACATGGTTATATCCAGGATAATCTAAATTGAAAGAAGAGTAAATATATAGCTTTTATGAATTATGAAGATCAAAATTATTGGTTAATATTGTATCATAAATATACCAGAGTATGATATACCTGACTCGCAGGGAAAGATTCTGCGCCGCCCACAGGATGTTCAGGAAGGAGTGGTCCGATGAGGTTAACCTGACAGTATTCGGGAAATGCTCTAATCCAAACTGGCACGGACATAACTATGTTTTATGGGTGACAATAAAAGGGGAGCCTTCAGAGGAACATGGATTTGTAATGAATATTAACATCCTGAAACAAATAATCCTTGAAAACGTAATCAATAAGATTGATCATAAAAACATTAATCTTGAAGTTGACTTTATGAAAGGGAAGATTGCAACGACTGAAAACCTTGCTATCAGCATCTGGAATGAACTTAACCCTATAATTGAGAAGGAAGGAGCACAACTCCATTGTGTCAAAATTGAAGAAACCGAAAATAATTCAATAGAATATTATGGCTAAAAAAATAGAAAAGGTAAATGATGGAAACGGCCTGGTTACTGAAGGTTATAATAAAATTGAAACATGGAATAATGAAACCATAAAAGAAATAGCATCTATGTACTATAGGATCCTTAAGCTTATTGGCGAAGATCCTGAAAGAGAAGGGCTTGAGAAGACACCAGTAAGAGTCGCTAAAGCTCTTCATTATCTTACTATGGGTTATAATCATAATCCATGTGAGATAATAAACTCCGCTAAGTTTAAAGAGGATTATAAACAGATGGTCATCGTAAAAGACATTGATCTCTACTCTATGTGTGAGCATCATATGTTACCGTTTTATGGGAAAGCTCATGTTGCCTATATTCCAAACGAATATATTACAGGTCTGAGTAAAATAGCGAGGGTGGTGGAAGCTTTCAGCAGGAGATTACAGGTACAGGAAAGACTTACAATGCAAATAAGGGACTGCCTCCAGGACTGCCTAAAGCCTTTAGGAGTGGCAGTTGTTATTGAGGCACAGCATATGTGTATGCAGATAAGAGGTGTGCAGAAACAAAACTCCGTAACAACCACTTCAGCTTTCACTGGAATTTTTCTTGAAAAGCTGAATACCCGTGAGGAGTTCATTCATCTCATCGGCACTAAACTTCACTGAACAATATTATGAAAGCATATGTATTCCCAGGTCAGGGAGCACAGTTTACCGGAATGGGTAAAGATCTTTATGAGAAATCGGCTGAAGCAAAGGATTTGTTCGAAAATGCCAATTCAATACTTGGATTCCGGATAACCGATATTATGTTTGCCGGCACTGAAGAAGATCTTAAACAGACCAGGGTTACACAACCCGCTGTTTTTCTGCACTCAACAATACTGTCTTGCGTTCTTGCCAGTTCCTTCAGACCCGATATGGTTGCCGGTCATTCACTTGGTGAATTCTCAGCCCTTGTTGCAAATAAGACTCTCACTTTTGCCGATGGGCTGCTCCTGGTGTCAAAAAGGGCAATAGCTATGCAAAAAGCATGCGAAAAGTCACCCTCAACAATGGCTGCAATTATTGGTCTGGATGATAAATTGGTTGAGGAAGTTTGTGCTTCCATAAAAGAGGTTGTAGTCCCGGCAAATTATAACAGCCCCGGACAGATAGTAATTTCCGGTTCAAATGAGGGAATTGATAAGGCTATCGAAACTCTCAAAGAAAAAGGTGCAAAAAGAGCTATTAAACTGGCTGTCGGAGGAGCATTCCATTCACCACTGATGGAACCTGCGCGTCTGGAGCTTGAAGATGCAATAAAAAACACCGTTTTCAGTAAACCGATATGTCCTGTTTATCAGAATGTTAACGCTAAGCCATCTAATGATCCTGAAGTTATAAAATCAAACCTGGTTTCTCAACTTACATCTCCAGTGCGCTGGACCCAAAGCGTGCTTAATATGATATCCGATGGTGCAACCTCATTTGTAGAGGTTGGTCCGGGGTGCGTATTGTCTGGACTCATAAAAAAGATAAACAAAGATGCTGCAACGGAGAGTGCGACATTCTGAAAAATGTCATCGAGCCGTTGTGCCGTTGTGCCTTTATTTAAACAATAACTTAACATTCTGAATAACAGATTCATGCAAAGAAAGAGCTACCGGGCATGTTTTTGAAATATGCTCAAGGATCTTTTTTTGTTTGTCACTGTAACTATTTGCAGTAAAGTCCAGTTCAATAATAATTTCACCTATCTTCCGGGGATTATCAGTCATTATTTTCGTTATGCTGCAGGTGGTTCCATCAATAGAGAAATTATGTTCTCTTGCTGCTATGCCCATTATGGTTAACATACAACTTCCAAGTGCAGAGGCAACCAAATCGGTTGGAGAGAAGTATTCTCCTTTCCCTTTATTATCAACTGGTGCATCAGTAGTAATTACACTTCGCGATCTGAGATGAACCATTTCAGTTCTCAGATCACCAAGGTATTTTGTTTTTGCTGTTTCCATAACTTTGTTTATTAGTTTATTTACCCCCTACCCAACCTTCCCCGCCAGCTGGCGGGGGAAGGAGTGAATTAGATTTTTCCCCTCTGGGGGAAATTAAACGGGGGTTTAAAATGCTATATATTCTATAAATCTATACTGTTTTAAATCTTTGAGCCTTAGAGTCTTTGTGGCTATTTTTTTTGCCACGAAGGCTCAAAGAGGCTAAGTTTACTCAGATTTTCATAGTGGTTTTAAAATAACACCTCTATGTTTTTTGCCGTCTATCATTATTTCAAGAGGGTTTTCAAATCTGACATGTCTGATGAATTTGTCTTCATAAATAACATTGAGCTTATTCAGAAAATCAACATCATAATAACCTTCACTGATATAGGGATTAATAGTAAAATATCCAACCCTGAATGAAGTGAGGTTCTGGAAGAAATGTGTTCCCTGGCTCGGATCTATCCTGTAATTCTTTAAGCCTGATTCAATAATGATCCTGGCTGCTGAAATTTGTGGCCACTTAACGGGGATTCCAAGCCATGGATCAGTTGAACCCCATCGTCCAGGACCAATTAACACATAACCTTTCCCCTGTTTTACAAACAAAGCGTTTATTTTTTCAATTTCAAGAGCGACATTTTTGTTATTAGCCGCGTTAAAAGATTCCGGTTTAACATATACAAGATCGCAGATACCTTTAAAAACTCCGTTCCCCAGTGCTGATTCAGAAAAGATTATGGTTTCTTCTTTTTTAATATGGTCGAGGTTGATGCTATGAGCCTCTTCTGTATGAACTATTGGTCTTATCTGCAAAAAGCTGAAAATTTTCGGAGTACCGGCCGGCGTTTCGAGGTTGGCAGCAAATTCAATTTCGACAGGGTTATTCATCTCCTGCTGGCCAATCTCAAGAAGGGTACTTAAAATTTCGGCAAGCGGGAATGTTTTGTGCTGAAGTATATTTGAAAAGGTTATTACCCGTTTCCCCGGATGACTGATCCCATCACGCAGGATATTATTATTCCTATCATAGGTAGAGGCGATATATTTCAGAGCAGCCTCATTTTCAAGATCATTTATATCAATCTTGAGTATGTTTACTCCATCGTCTGTTGACGGAACAAAGCTGTTGACATTAAGATCGAGGGCACAAAACTCTTTCTGCGAATCTCTTAATGCCGCTTCAGGAGATGAGAGCTGAAGTATTTTTTTGGGGTATTTCGGGGAAAACCTGAGAGATAATCCACCCTCAACAATCAGTTTTCCAAGTCCAAATGCAATATTCACAATTCCATCTTCAGCCTTTTCAGAACCAATAGGATAGTAATTAATTGATCTTGCAACCCCTGATAAGGTAGGATAATATATATCCCCGTGCCGGTTACCACAGACCTCCTGCAGAATGATCCCCATCTTCTCTTCATCAATGACATTAGCTGTGGCAGTCATGTATGCCTTGCTGGCCTTGTAATAAACAGAAGCGTAAACCTCTTTAATGGCATCGGATAGCATCGTAACCATTTGTTTATTGTCAGGGAGCCTTGGTATCATATATGTTGAATAGATACCGGCAAATGGCTGATAGTGAGAATCTTCGAGTTTACTTGAAGATCGGACTGCAATAGGATAATTTCTTGAAACTGAAAGAAATGCATAGAAATCCTGGTATATATGCCCTGGCAGTTCAGCATTAATAAATCTGTTAAGGATCTCGTCATCAGTAAGCTCAGATAGCGCAACTGAATAAAGATTATTCTGATCCATGAATTCATCGAAAATATCTGTACTTAATACGACAGTCCGAGGAATAGTAATAAGTACCTCAGGAAATTTATTAAATAGTTTATTGTCTTTAATTATGCTGTTTATAAAAGCCAGGCCTCTGGCTTTTCCTCCGATAGAACCTTCACCGATACGCGAAAAAATCTGGTATTCATCAAAACTGGTCTTATCAAATTTCGCGATTACTCCACGGCCCTTACCCAACCTGAAACTGGAGATTGCCACATAAAGAAAGCGTCGCATCTCATCCATTGTTTCAAAATCCTCCTTCCGGATGTACTTGAACATCTGAGCAACTGGAAAAAGTGCTCTTGCATTCAACCATTTGGAAAAATGGTTACGAGTTGCATGATACTCCAGAGTATTGTCGGGGATAGTAAGCAATTTCTGCTGGAGGCTCTGAAGATCAGTGGCTATCGCAATTGGTTCCAGTGTCACCGGATTCCTGAATACAAATGGTCCGAAAGCAAGATTCTGAATAATAAAATTTCTTAACTCCAGTGACAATGATTTAGAATACTTATTTATAAAACCCGCTCCGAGTTCTTCCGCAATCTTTTTATGCGTTGTACTTGATGACTGTATCAGGAAAGGTACCTTATCATCGTCAGCCATAACAACCTTACATAACTCGATACCTGCACTTTCATCCGTGATATTATCCCTCTTATAGCTTATATCTGAAATAACACCAAGAACATTATATTTATACTTTTTATAAAGGTCAAGAGCATCGTTGAAATTGTTTGCCAGAAGAATTTTGGGCCGGCCCCGCATTTTAAGCATTTTCTGATGCTCATTCAGAGCTTCACGCTGAAATTCTAGCGATTGTAAAAGAACAATCCTGTAAATGTTTGGAAGGTAAGAAGAGATATACCTGATAGAGTTTTCAACCAGAATGATTGCCTGAACACCTATATGTTCAATATCATAATCAGCATTCATTTTATCCTCAATCAATTTGATGATGGCAAGAATGAGTGATGCATCTCCCAGCCAGCAGAAAACATAATCAATTGCGCTCAGGTCCTCACCTTCAAGTCGCAGGGATACCTCCCTGGAAAAATAAGTGAGCACTACTATAGGTATATTCTCATATTTTGTTTTGATTCTTTTGGCCAGCGCAAATACATCTGTGCCCTTGAGACTAAGCATTGAGATTACCAGATCAATATCTCCATCCTGAAGTATTCTGAAAGCATCCTCTGCGTTGTCAGTTTGTATGAATGTTGGAGGATATCGCAAGTTAAGAGAGGCATATTCGTTAAAAATCTGTTCATCAATCCTCCCATCTTCTTCCAGCATGTAGTTATCATAATTACTGCATATTACAAGTACTCGATGTATTCGTTTCTGCATCAGAAGGTCAAACGAAGTATCAGTAAAATCATATTGCTGAAGATCCAGGATTCCTTCAATAACGGTCATAAATTCTGATATTAATTATTCATAGAGATTACTGCCATGCCTTTCTTCCCGTCCATACGTATCAGAAGCGGTTTTTCAAACCTTATATGATGGAAGAATTTCCCCTCTTCAATAACCTTTTGTTTAGTAAGTTTATCCCATAAGATTGTACCATCATTTGAACCATGATTAATTGAAAAATATCCTACATTCATCGATGTGACATTGTGGAAAAAGTGAGAGCCCAGCGATGCATCAACGTGGAAATCAGGCAGGCCTACCTCTACAATAATTTTGGCATTCGATATCTGTGGCCAGACAACCGGTATTCCCAGGAATCTGTCTCTTGTCCCCCACCTGCCGGGTCCCAGAAGTACATACCTGCGGTCTTCCTGAAGCATCTTTTCGTTCATAATATCAATTTCTGAAGCCATCTCGTTAGTTAGCATGTTATTGAATTTGTCGGGCATTACATATATAAAATCTGTAATATCATCGATCACTCCGTTACCCATGCTTTTATTAGAAATAAGCACTGTATTGTCATTATTAATACTTTCAGGATCAATAGTATAACCAGCGCCGCTACCTACGAGAGGTTTTATCTGAAGAAGATAAAAAGAAGCATTTCCATCCTTGTCTTTAGTAAGATCAACAGCGAATTCAATCTCGACCGGAGTGCCAAATGCTTCTGTGACAACTTCCAGAACAACCTTCAAAGTGGATGCCAGCGGGATATAATCATATTTTAAAATATCTGCAAAGCTTATTACCCGGGGACCAACAGCATCAAGTCCGGGGATTATAGTATCGTTATCAATACTCAGTACTGAAGCAGAGTGTTTCAGTGTTCCATGCTTTTCTGCCTGACTGATATCAAGTGTCACGAGGCCTGCATTTTCTCCTTCCAGAAGGTTTAGTTCTTTTTTTGCCATATCAACAGCATAGAAAATAACCTGTGAGTTTTTATAAAGGTCTTTATGAGAAATGATATCGAGTGATGGATAAGCCGGCGAAAACCTGTATGCTCTTTCTCCCTCAACCACATATTGTCCGAGTCCGACTGCCATAACGGCAAATCCATCCGGTGGTGTCATATGGGCTACAGGATAAAAGTTGAATGATTGTGCCGTTCCGCTGATATGCGGATAAAAAGCATTTTCAAACCTGTTTCCCACCACCTCCTGTATCACGACTGCCATCTTCTCCTGCTCAACCTTGTAATTAATGGCTTCGAAATAAGTGCGGGCATTTCTTGAATAGATAGAGGAAAACACCAGTTTGATAGCTTCAGATAACTGTTTAAGTCTTATTTCAGGATCGTAATGATTATTCGGAAGAAGATATGTTCCAAAAATGCCTGAGAATGGCTGGCTCATGGAGTCTTCAAAAAGACTGGAGGATCGAACAGCCAGTGGCTTGTTTATCAGCCTGATGAGAATCCTAAGCTCCTTCTCAAGAGTATAACTGAGACTTCCCTCAAGAAATGACTTCTGGAGCGAGTTGAAGTCTTTCTCTGTTTTAATCTTGTCCCACAGATGGTTACGCTCCATAAACATATCAAATTCATCTGTTCCTATTATAGCAGTCACAGGCGTTTTGATATTTATTCCAGGCACAAGCCGTCCAAGTTCAAAACTATATATCAGAGTATTGACAAAAGCAAGACCTCTGCCTTTTCCTCCGAGAGATCCACCTGAAAGACTTACTATGTTTGTTTCATCAATTACTGCAGATTCCTCAAAATTCACAATCTTCCCCTTATTCATCTCACGGCGCCTTTTGCGGATGATATCGATAAGGAACTCCCGGAGTTCTTTGAGGCTGTTGAAGTCTGAAACTCCGATCGGATTAATCATTTTTGCGATTTTCACCTCTCCTCTTGCCATCAGCCACAGCGAGAAATGGTTTTTCATAGAATGATAAACAAGAGAATCTTCAGGGACAGTCTGAAGATAAGCTTCAAACTCTTTCATCGATTTTGCAACTGCGATCTGACGACCTTTTGTATCCCGGTAAACAAAGTGGCCAAAACCCAGATAATAAATGATGAATGATTTAAGATCCTGAAGAAGGCTTTCCGAGTTTTTATTAATGAAATTTGACTTCAGCATATAAGCGTACCTGGCGTTTTCAGGATCTGATGATTGAAGTACCGAAGGAAGATTCGGCAGTTCTTTTTTGATATGCTGAATAAGATCGAATCCTGCAGTATCGTGCAAAATGCCGTTCTTCGGGAAACGCATGTCAGAAATTACACATAGCAAACTGTCCTTATACTTATTATAAATTGTAATTGAATCTTCATAGTCGCTGGCAAGAAGAATTTTAGGTCTTGCCCTGAGTTTCAATACTTTATACAATTCATCTGTCGATACATCTTCTATAAGGTTCTTAGTCTGCTCCATAACCAGAGTATAGAGCATCGGCAGATAACTTGAATAATACTCAGCCGAATCCTCGACTATCAGGATTACCCTTGTTAATCCTTTTTTTGTATCATTATCAACATTTACCTTGTCTTCGAGGAGGTTTACCATTGCAAAAAAAACTTTTGACTCACCTGTCCATACAAAGTAGTTATCAAAGGGTATACCAAGTGTTTTTTGCTTTTTTACAAAATTTACATCACCCGGGTTGTTAAGCAAAAGGAAAGTAGGAATGTAGGGATATTTTTCCTTGATTTTTTTACAGAGAATCATTGGGCTCTCTTTGTCAACGCCGACCATAATAATGATCATATCGTAGTGCCTGGCTTTTAGTCTTGCAAAAGCTTCATCTTCACCTGAGACACCGGTGACTCTTGGAATTGATGTAAGGCTCATCTGGTAATATTCCCCCAGCATGTGATCAGAAAACCTTCCCTCACCTTCGATGGAGTATGCGTCGTACAAATTAGCAACCAGAAGTATCTCCTTTACTTTGAAAGGCATAAGATCGTGGAAGACATCTCTTTCAGCATTATGCCGGTCGAGAAATTTCTGGAGCAACTTCCTGCTGGAGGTCTCTTTGACATCTTCATCTACTTTTTGAGTAACCTGTGATAATCTGATTATATCCCTCGCTTTATGACTGTTAATATACCCGGTTAAAAGGCTTCCGATATTCTGGATAAGATCTCGTTCCTCCTTAAGAAAAGGACCTTCATTTTCAGGACTGAATTCAGTAGTATAACAAATCTCGATTGATCCTTTTTCATCATCAATAGTTGAGAAATCCTGAACCATTCTCCAGTTTGTTTCGTGGAAATCGACAGTTTCGAAAGCTTTCCCCATGAATCTGATACGAGCCACAGTATATTCAGGGTATTGCCATGCAGCAGGTAAAAGAAGCACTATCTGCTGAAGTGATTCTTCGATTGTTTTTCCCTCTTTCAGAATAGAGGTTGTCCGGTTAATACATTCCAGTTCCTTTAGCCTCTCCTGTTGATCATGCAGCAAGCGGTTATATTCAGGAGTATTTTTTATCAATTCATCCATTGGAAGAATCTCTGTTCGACAAGGAAAGTCTATCCCACGCTCCAGGTTGAACCACTTTTCAGCAGATCATCCATACATTTGATTTTTGCTGTTTTTTGGATTCCCTCTATCTGTTCCTTAACAGATATGTCGTATGTGGGACCATCAACAGACCTTATAACTCCCAGAGCTACAGGATATTCAGGATATTTCATATTAGCAAGCATGTACTGGATTCCAGGACTAGGTTCCAAAGCATCATGCACAAGAATATCCTTTTCTGTGATTCCGTTTTCTCCAAGTTTAACAACCTTCAGTTTCCTGCAACCCTCAAGAATCAGACCCTTGTCATTATTCTTGCCGAAAATCATCGGCTGACCATGCTTAAGGATCAGAGTTCTGTCATCTCTTACCTCTTTTTCGGCTATGACGTCGTGTATTCCATCATTGAAAATAACGCAGTTCT
>JBEKDR010000020.1:0-51837 GCA_050014255.1 Bacteroidales bacterium
ATTACTTTAATCATCAATTGATCCTTTTCAACCATGGAGTATTTATTAATCGGCTAAACATAATAGGATTAAACTATGAGTATTGCATCTTCATAAATCTCAAAGCAAATATAATCGATTTGCACATTTCAAGAGAAAATGTTATAGAAAACAATAAATACGCAAGTCTATTATATACCATATTCAACGAAATTTTCAATTCCGTAAAAGCTTCAAATCCAGATCCAAATTATGAGAATTATATATCTTTTATTTCTGACATAGTTGAATCTCGCTTGTATCTTGTGATAAATTCGATTATAACGAACTGTCACTCAAATACCCATTCTTGAACTGTTTTCTAGACAATATTCTATTCCCAATTGTAAAACAGGGCAGATTGGAATACTCATTTCTTAACGAGATACTAGAAAGTGACCAAATTCCTATTTATTATCTCAGTTCACCCAAATATAATGAAGAAATCAAATTGTTTTGTAATTTAAATAAAGACGGCAGTGCAGTGTTTAATCCATATAAAATGCCTGAAATAAGTGAAGAAGAAGATGAGATCGAGACCATTAATCTATTAGAATATATTTATTTGTTAAATAAATCACGAATAGATAAAATTGATCTTCGCACCTTGCTTTTAAGATTTCAAGGCCAAATAATAATAATTACTCTAATATTCTTCCTGCTAATGTTCAATTTGCCTCATTTGGAAAATTGAAACCTTTTATTGTTGTTCTTGAGTATCCTATAGTAACAGAGAAATATCAATCCTTAGGATTTAATTATTGGGGTAATATCCTACTTTGGCAAAAACTTACAGAGAAAGATAGACTTACAACCTATAAAAAACATTTCATGGATTTTAAAGGAGGAATATATGAGAGCATTAAACTCGTAAAGGAGCCAGTCGTTTTAATCGATTCATCAGACCCTTTCATTTCAGCTATTATAGATAAATATGATAATCTAAATCCTGAAGAATGTTTACATCTCCAGCGTTACTTTCACTATTTATCATATTTACCATCAGTTTTTTTTAATTTAGAAAGTTGTCTTATTTTTATTGAGGTTATCGAAAATATTGAAAAATTATTATGCAAATCACTCTCAATTCAACGACCACCAGAGATATTTAAGAGGATGAAACCTAATAGTTCTCTCTATCTTCAATATTTTAAAAACACTCTAATGAATTTTGAGACAATTTAAAATTGAAGAGTCGGACCTAAAACAAATCAATAAAAGCGCTGACCTTTCCTTGTAAAAAACAAGTTCATATAAAGGATAACAAAACATAATTCAATAAAATTGCTACGACCACCTAACTTGGACGGTGGTATGAAAAGCGCATCACCATGCAAGGAGACAAGTCCTGAGAAAAACCAGGAATTGTCATAGCTGTAAAAATTAGAATTATAAATGCTTTTTTAAATATCTCCAGGGGGAAGTTCTTTATATCATCAATTTTAAATGTCAGACAATACACAAAGATTAGAAATAATTCAATAAATACTCCCTACCTCTTATATTATTCATCAAATACCTTACTGCCAAATTCATAATATATTGATTTTTTAATAACTTGCCACCAGAATTTAGGTCAAGTGTTAATTTATTAAAATTGATGCGTTTAGGGAAAGATAAACAGGCTACTTTATTAGCAGTTTTTCTGGTTTTTGCAGCATCAGCCAGCGGACAGACAGGAAGAAGTTACAAATTTCCTCTAAATGGTAATTTGCAGAAAACCGATGTCATAAACGTAGGGCAATCTATCATCATAAACTATTCAATATCTGAGATCAACATTGAAAGTATAACAAACGATGCCGGATCATTTTATCGTATATCTATTCCCGGCCATATTCCTTCCTCTGACCCGGGGAAACCTGAGCTTCCTGTTTTTTGCCGGCTGATCTCAATTCCGGGAGGATCAGGGTACAGAGTAAAAATATCAGATGTCAGAACATCAAAAATAAACCCGGCATCGAAAAAAATTACCGGACTTCTTTTTCCTGCCCAGGAAAGTGAAACAAAGGAAATCCAGCAGACAAAACCAGTTTTTAAAATTGATAAATCTGCCTATGCCACAAGAGGAATTATATCCTCGGACACTGTAAAAATTGAACCTCTTGGCACTGTAAGGAACAATAAAATTGCAAACCTATATGTCTCACCCGTAAGATATAATCCATTTTCAAACTCGCTGGAGATAATCACATCGATGAGAATTGAGATAATTTTTTCAAATTCTGCAAAAATTGTTTCAAAAGCTCTTATTGCACAACCGGGATCGTTGAGTGAAACGCTTAATAAAGGAGTTCTGAATTACAATCCCGGGCAGGTAATACCGGGCTTCTCCAGCAAACCGGTTAAAATGGTCATAATAACTGATGTTGCATTTAAGAAACAACTTCAGCCGTTTTTTAAATGGAAAACGCAGAAGGGGTTTAAGCTTATTGTTATCTTCAAAGGAACCGGATTGGTCGGGAACGATTATATGCAAATAAAGGATACACTCAACAGTATTTACAATTCTTCTACAGAAAGCGATCCTCCGCCCGAATATCTGCTCATAATCGGAGATGTCAACAGAGTTCCCTATTATGGTTCTGGCGGTTCCGGGAACATAACAGATTTGTATTATGGAGAATTTGATGGTAATGGTGACTATATTCCTGAAATGTTTATCGGAAGGCTGCCTGTTGCCGATACCAATGAAGTAAAAACTGCCATTACAAAAATCATTCAGTATGAGAAGTTTCAATTTGCCGATACTAATAAATTTTATTCGAGGGCACTTGTTAGCGCAGGTTATGATGAAAGTAATGCCATTTATATGAATGGCCAGGTAAATTATGCAGTTACAAATTATCTGACAAAAGCAAACAGAATAAACGAATTTCACTTTAACTGTCCCGATTCCTATACGGCAAAAGATTCTATAATAAAACTAATAAATAATGGCGTTTCCTTTATAAATTATACTGGTCACGGTGAAGCAGATGGATGGTTGCATGTTAATATTAAAACACCGGATATTCAGTCATTTAAAAACAAAAACATGTATCCTTTTGTAATAAGCAACGCCTGCAGGACAGCACAGTTTAACCTGCCAACTTCATTTGGAAACAGGATGATGCTGACAGACGGTAAAGGAGCAATTGGGTTCATAGGATGTTCAAACGATTCATACTTTGATGATGATTATTACTGGGCTGTTGGTCCGGGGATTATCTCAGCGGATCCGACATACGATGGATCAGGTCTGGGCGCCTACGACAGGATGTTCCATACTCATGGGGAATCGCCTGCAGACTGGTATTTTACCCTTGGCCAGATTAATTTTGCAGGGAATATGGCTGTCAGCGCCAGCACTTCACGTCGAAAAAAGTATTACTGGGAAACATATAATGTAGTTGGTGATCCAAGCCTTATTCCAATCCTGGGAACTCCAGGATCATTTAATGTTTCATTACCTGATACTCTGCCAAATGGCATCAAATCACTATCGCTGAATGTTGATCCTTTTGCATATGTAGCCGTGTCACATTTTGATACGCTTTGGGATGCCTCGTTTGCAAGCAACTCAGGTACTGTTGTGCTTAATATGGCTGGGCGTTCAAATGATTCATGCCTTGTTGTCATAACAGGTCAGAACAAAGTCCCTGTGATAAAAACAATTCATATCTCAAATATCCGGAAAGAATTTATAAATCTTTCGGCTACCACAATAGATGACAGTAAGGGAAATAACAATAACCTTGCTGATTATGGAGAATCAATATACCTGAAACTTAAAATCAGTAATCTCGGACTCACCGATGCTCATAATCTCTATGCAAAAATCTCTTCATCATCAGATCTGGTAGCAATTAAGGGCGACTCAGCATATATTGGAACATTGCCTGCACAATCTGATATGGTACTTTCGAATAGCCTTGGCATATCTATTTCCAATGATGTACCCGATTTATCGGTGGTTACATTTAATCTTATATTAAAAGATCAGCTATCTGAGAAACACTATTCAATTGATATCTGTGTTCATGCTCCGGACCTTCAGATTATCAATTGCATAGTTGATGATAAAATTGTAGGAAACGGCGATTTCATTCCTGATCCGGGAGAGACATTCAACCTTGTTTTCAAGGTTCGCAACCAGGGAAGCTGCAACATAAATGGACAATTTAATATTTCCAGTTCTGACAACGATTTATCTCTTGTGCAACCGAGTGTTAAGTCAGGAGTACTGCAGTTCGGACAAATCACAGATATTCCTGTAATGGTGAAGCTTTCAGAGACAGCTCCCATTGGCAGTCTTATATCGGTATCATCATTGCTCGATTGCAGCCCCTATATTGTTAACAAGGATTTCGCCTTCAGAGTCGGAAAAGTGAGGGAGAGTTTTGAATCATCATCTTTTAATATTTTCCCGTGGATCAATATAAGTCCAATTCCGTGGATTATCGCTTCGGACAAATCTTACGACGGCAATCTTTCTGCCAGATCAGGGGCAATTTCTAATAACGGATCAACATCACTGGTTATAAGGAACATCTACGCCAGCGATGATTCTGTAAAGTTCTTTTACAGTGTTTCATCAGAACCAAATTATGATTTCTTTTCATTCAAAATAAATGGAGTGGAAATGCTCAAGAAATCGGGTGAAATTCCATGGACCCAGACTGCTTTTCCTGTCTCAGCCGGACTTAATAAAATGGAATGGAGCTACAAAAAAGACTCGACAATTTCTATTGGTTCAGATTGCGCATGGATTGATATGATCGATTTTACCCAGTCAAGTCCAATAACATATATTCAAAGGGACCTTCAGGTTGCCAGAGTTGTTGTACCCTCAGACAATGAACAATATGGACTGGAAAACATTGGAGTAAAGGTTCTGAATGTAGGTAAGGATACTATAAGCGGATTCAATCTGGCATACCAGATAAATGACAATTTCCCTCCTGTTGAACAGTATTTTAATATAAAGGTTATTCCTTACGGTGATACGGTAACAGTATCATTCATGGTAAAAGCTGATCTTTCAAAATACGGGATCTACAAGATCGTTACATATGGGTTTAATAACAGAGACGATTATCCTTTTAATGACACAATAACTGCCAAAATCGAAAACACAAAAATCAATGAAACATTAAGTGTATTTCCAAATCCATTCGACAATATACTTTCCATAAATATCAATTCCCAGATTAATGATAAGATTGAAGTCTCTATCTCAAATGTTTCCGGGATAAAACTGTATGATATCGAAAAAGAGATTACAAGTGGAAGTAATTCATTTACAATCAATGATTTCAGACTAGTGCCCTCATTATATTATCTTAACGTTAAGGGAACTACATTTGATAAAACTATTCCTATTCTGAAAATAAATAAGTGATTTACCTGTTGATTAACAAAACTTAAAATGTCTACCATAACACCTGCCAGGGAAACAGCATTTGAATTATTTAAAAAGTATAATAAGTCGGAAAGTCTTCTGAAGCATGCTCTGTCTGCTGCTTTCGTGCTTGTCGCTGCAAATAGAAGGAAATACCGCAACAGTAAATTTCAGAAGAAAAAATAGGATATCAAAATAAAAGTATTGAAACTCTTCACCATGAGGCGAGAAGTAGGCCCGGCATCAACTCCAGGGCTTACTGTTTTATTGAAACTAATCATAAGAAATTAGTAACTTTGATTAGCTCAATAATTGATATCATGAAAAAGCCAATTATTCTTCTGCTAATTATTTGTTTAACAAAGACAATTTTAGCCCAAGATGCAACAAATATTTATCAGAATACTGTGAATTCTACAGTTACCATTGAAACAGATATTATGCTTGGTTCTGGTTTTTTTATAAGCAAAAATGTTATTGTTACAAACTATCATGTAATCAAAGGTGCAAGTGAGGTATATTGTTGTACAAATAATTCTTCGACAAAATTTAAAATTGAGGGGTATTTAGCGGTTGACAAATCCAATGATTTAATATTGCTTAAAGTGTCAGGATTAGATAGAACAGCATTAAAAATAGCTACAGGCTCAGTTACTCCGGGTCAAAAAGTATACGTTATTGGCAGTCCAAAAGGTCTCCCAGCATCAATATCGGATGGGATAGTTAGTGGTCTCAGAGATTTTGAAGGTCATAAATTAATTCAAATAACAGCACCAATTTCACCTGGAAGTAGTGGAGGTCCTGTTCTTAACGATAACGGAGAAGTGATAGGAGTCTCAATTGGACAAATTAATGAAGGACAAAATCTGAATTTTGCGATTCCAAAATCAAACTTAGAATCACTGTTGAATTTACAAACAACAATTCCTAAGTATATAACATCACTTTATGATTTAAAAAATTCTTTCACTGATCAAAAAGATGGACAAACTTACAAAACGGTTAAAATAGGTAATCAGATATGGATGGCAGAAAACCTTAAAACCACAAAATTCAATGATGGCACAGCAATTCCCTTAGTAACAGATGCATCATCATGGGAAGCATTAACCACGCCTTCCTATTGTTGGTATAATAATGATGCAGCTTCCTATAAAGCTACTTATGGGGCATTATATAACTGGTATGTAGTTGATGTTGAAAGTAATGGAGGCAAAAATGTATGTCCTAAAGGTTGGCATGTACCAAGCGATGCAGAATGGTCAACTCTAACAAGTTATCTTGGGGGAGATAGTATTGCAGGTGACAAATTGAAAGAAACTGGTACAACCCATTGGCATGGCCCTAAAACTGATGCCACCAATGAAAGCGGCTTTACTGCCGTTCCTGGAGGTTACCGTTACGACAATGGGAAATACTACCATGTTGGCATCTATGGTATCTGGTGGAGTTCTACGGAGTACTCGACTTCTGACGCCTGGCACATGCTTATGAACTTACAATGTCCCAGAGGTAATCAGATACCACTATATTAAGCAATATGGTTTATCTATTCGTTGCATTAAAGACTAATACATCAACAATCTCATTACAAATAAGATTTTAAATAAGTTATTTATTCTTAAATAGAAATATTAATATGAAATTAAAACCTGAAGGAACCTGGAAAAATTCTGATGGAAGTATTAAAATGAATCTACTTAGTATTCCAGGGAAAAGTGATGATTATATAATTGAATATTCTGTAGGTGAGAATGTATCGAATGGTCAAATACATCTAAGTAATACGGATGACATTATTTGGCATATCACAGCAAATGATATATTTGGCCCGGGGATTTTTAAGTTTATATCGAATAAAGAGATTGAAATTAAAACGTCTAAAATTGATAATATGATGCTCAAACGAGATCTGGGACTATAAAAAGGTAAGTCATAGAAAATGATATGACTAATAAACTCGGACGGTGCTATGAAAAGCATAGTCCCAATGGGGACGGCAACTAATCAAACCGCCGGGCCGTCAGACTGTCTAATAACTAAAATTAAGTCTCCCAGAATCGATTATTTGATTAATTGTTCGGATAGGTATCCAAGGATAAAAAGCATACAGTTTAGTTATTAAGACAGACTCCCGTTATGTGCTATGTGAGGCAGTACACAATAAAATAAGATCCTATGGAAGACATGAACGAAATCTTTAATGATTATCAAAAAAGAATGAATGAGCAAAGGGAAGAAGAGTTAATTAAAAATTCAGCTCTTGTTCAAAATTTTATTGATTTCTGCCTTGATAAAAACATTCAACTGACCTGGGATAACTTTGACTTCATAGTTACAATTGGTATTGTTGCAATCTTCCCAAATCTAGTAACCATTCTTAACAATAACATTACCTCAGATAAAGAAGACCTATTCTATGTGGATGTTCTAGAAAATGAGTATAAAAAGCAACCATTTGCATCAGGTTATTATTACTCTGATAATTACATGGTTATGGCACATCCATATTTTAGAAGAGGACATTACGAAAACAACAACTACGCTCCAAGATTTATAGATATTTTCTGGTCTTATAACAAACCAGGTAATCAGAAATACTTAGCGATTGATAAAGATAGAGTAAGAGTAAATGTTGACAATTTAATGTACATGGAACTTGATACATGGTTTGGTGCAAGATTTGAAAATGAGATTTCGCGTATTGGAAATGGAATAGTAAAATTGAGACCCCCTTTAGGACTTGAACCTTCAGATATAGATTTCTTTTTTGGCAATACCTATTCTCTTGATATAAAATGGAGTTCAAAAAATGGCATTAAAGTTTTCCAGGCTGAAGAGTTTAAAGCAGAAAATAGCAGGATTATTAAAAATGGGAAGGAGTTCTATCCTGTTAAATACTTGCATTCTGAGTTTGATATAAACATGGGGAAATTTCGACATTTTGATGGAGCAATACATTTTTACACAGAAAACGAATATTTTCAGAGACGTGATAATGACTTAAACTTTTCCCAAAAAACAGGGAACCCAATTAAACCAAACTCACAAAAACTATTCAAAATTAATGGCCAAATTGAAACTACGGACTGGGTTAATTTAGCAAGTCATTATTTAACTGGTGACCCACTAATAATTGAATATTTTGAAGGCAAACTGCCTAATAATATACAAGATACAGTTGACAAGATTATAAAATATAGACAAAATAAACACAGCACATAACTCGATCGGTGCTTTAATTAATTACCTTCGTCAGCCCGGAAAACTTCGGAATTATAGATTCAATTACAATTAATACTCTCAATCTTATCAATCTCTTTTATTCCTAGTAAAACAATTCCGGGATTTTGTTATTTTCTATATTTACAGAGGCTGAATATCATAAACCATGGTGATTGAATACTCATAGTCTCCTTTTTGGTCTATGATTTTGATCTTTGCGATGCATTTTTCTTGAATATTAATTGGCAGTTTAAACTCAACCACTTGCGGATCTTTCTGTAAAGCGGATACTAAACTGGCAAAGGATCTGATGGGATAATTAATATCTCCAATCTGAATCTGAAATCCTAGAGATGGGGCCGTTATAAAGTTGAGTTCATTGTTAATGATAAACTTTAAAAGTGTGAGCTTCATTCCTGTATTGAAATTTATTGAAAACTCAGGTTCCTTTGGAGTGAACGTGTGGTTAGGATAATCATGTAACATGCCAGATTTTTTATATTAATTTATTACGTAAATTCAACGGCATCAATTTCCTTCGTCAAACGATCAGTCTCAGTCATCGCAACAATGATAATCGTATCTAATATCTATTTTTCACATGATCATGCTTCCACCAAAATTAAATTTTATTTCCTCCGGATACAAGAAAAACTTGTTTCTAGCCCTGAGGAACTAAAAATTTGGATTACAAATAGCATTAAGCACGGAATGGATCATTCACTCACTTACCATGGCATTGTTCACATGATGTTTCAAGGTTATTCACAACAATAAATTTTGAAGAATCTGAAAGAGATAAATATTTTAATCAACTTCCCGACCATGTAGGTAATTACAATGTGCATATAACAGATAATTACAAAGTAGCAGGATTTAAATTCAAGCCAGATGAGAAGATTTTTGAAGAGTTAAATAGTGTAAATGAATTTATTTATAATAATTAAAAAGGAGGTAATAAATGAAAAAGTCGGTTTTTGAAATTATGAGAAAGAATATCTCATTTAAAAGAAAAACATGTGTTTATTGTGGATCGAATAAATTAATAAAGGGAATAGAAGATCTACCGATGCAATTAAAAAATGATTTCAAATTACTCCATAAAAAAGAAATATAATGGAAGGTTCAATTTATGTATTGTAAGAGATGTAACCATTTTTTCTCAAATGAAATAAATTAAATTAACGTGTTGTGCGGTTGAAAATAAAATAAAAAAGTTTATAATCTAACATGAAAAAAGTTATGCATAATACTGGTATACAGTATATTAGAAGTGTAATTCACCACAAATTCACTTCAGATATGCATAACTTAAAAACAAATTTCGACAAGTTCTTTAACATTACCAAATCGGTTTTTAAAGATCGTTTAAACAAGTCCGATAATTTTTATTTCTATCCAAACAAACCAAAACTATCAGACTGTGAGATAATTGCTTTATCAGTTACAGGAGAATCAATTGGTATTGACAGTGAAAATTACTTTTGGGGAAAACTCAAGAGTGATCATAAATGTGATTTCCCCAGGTTAATTGATCGTAGTAACTTCAATCGTCGTCGCAAACATCTTTATCCATTTATTGAACAGCTAAATCAACGCTTAGCAGGCAAGCTTAATGAGTTTGAAGATGTTTACCTGGTTGACTCCATCCCTGTACCTGTTTGTCAAATTGCAAGAGAGAAGCAGAGTAAAATATTTAAGGAGTCTTTTGAGACATCCCCGGATAAAGGTTATTCAGCAGTAAGCAAATCTTATTATTATGGATACAAGCTTCATTTGATAACATCTGTCCGAGGGATCTTTCAAAGCATGGATCTAACTAAAGCCAGCATTCATGACGTCCATTATTTGTCGCAAGTAAAAAACTCTGGCTTATCCGCATGCACTCTTATTGCCGACAAGGGCTATTTATCAGGTACTTACCAGGTAGATTTGTTTAACTCATGCCAGGTAAATTTACAAACACCCAAAAGAGCAAATCAGGTGAGAGAACCATATCCAGTAATCTTCAGAAGAATGAGAAAACGCATTGAGACTTTGTTTGCTCAATTATGCGACCAATTTATGCTTAGACGCAATTATGCAAAAACAATTAACGGTCTATCTGTCCGCATTCTATCGAAGATAACAGCAGTCACTCTCTTGCAATACATTAATTCAAAGAACAATAAACCAATAAATCACTTAAAATATGCGTTGGCGTCTTAACCGCACAACGCGTTTAAATTAATAAAAGAATATACTTATAACTAGAATAAATCCGATTAAGTGAAACCTTAAACATTGAAAATTATATATCTTTACTTATTAATTGTAAAGGGCTGAAATAAAAATGTTTACTAAAGCAGAATCTGAGTTTCTATTAAGAAGACTTCAAAGAAATGAAGTTGTTCTATTTGTTGGTGCTGGTTTTTCTGTGGAAGCAACAAATCATAAAAATGAAAAACTCCCAATAGGGAAACAACTTGCGGAGAAAATTTGGGATTTTATTGGTATGCCAGGATCTTATGATGGGACTCCATTGCAAACAATGTATGAGGCTTTACTTAGTACGGGGATAAAACAAATTGAAATAAAAAAATTTCTTGAAGACATGTTTTTAGTAAAGAAATTTCCCGATTATTATTTAAACTTAATATTGCCTTACTGGTATAAAATATATACAACTAATATCGACAACCTATTAGAAAAAATATACTATAAGAGTAACCAAAAATTCAAAATTTTAAAATATCCCAAAGATGAATTTCAAGAAGTAGATAAATCGCTAGAAACGATTCAATTCATTTATCTAAATGGTAAATTACCATGTGAACCACTTAATGAGCTTATTTTTTCAAAAAAGCAATATGCAAGAAGTTCAAATGATTTACAGCCACTATACCATCAATTCGTAAATGATTATTCAACAACGACAACAGTATTTTTAGGAACATCTATTGATGAACCAATTTTCGAACAATACATTGCAGCTAGACAGACAAGACCATCAGGTATTACTGAACATAGACCACAATCATTTTTAATTGATCAGCACATATCACCAGCGAGAGAATTACTTTTAAAAAATTTATATAATATAATACCAATAAGAGCATCAGTCGAAGAATTTTTAACCTGGATTAATGATAATAGAGCTGATTTATTGGATAAAATAGATACTTTAAAAATAACCTTCCCATCATTTGCTGAGCTTTGTGATAAGGTTAGAGTGAAGGAGACGGAAATCAAAAAATTGGGTGTATATTTTAATGAGTTTTCTTCAGGATTTAGAAAAGTTAATCCTTTTGGAGCTGCTTTAGTAAAAGATCGGAGATATTTATTAGGTTCTTCTCCAACATGGAATGATATTTATCAAAACCTTGATGCCCCTCGAAAAATAACTAAAGATATTTTCGAGTTCATTGAAAAGTCTATTGTCGAAGAACCTAATCAAATTAAAATTATATCATTATTAGGTAGTGCGGGATCGGGGAAAAGTACAATATTAAAACGACTTGCACTTCAATTGGCTCAAAATGGTCGTTCAGTGTTCTTTTCATATTCTGAATATATTCCCGAGTATAAAAGTATCGTAAAAACATTAAATAGTTTAAATGACAAGGTTATCCTTATTCTTGACAATGCTGATTTAATGTTAACACAATTGCAAGACATCGTATCAGAATTGTATGCCTGTACAAAACCGCCCATAATCATTATTTCGACTAGAACAAATGCATTTGATAGAATAACGGGGAAAATTGAGCCTATTATTGACATAAAGGAATTTAAAGCAACTAATCTCGACAAAGATGAGATTCTTGCGCTTTTAAAAATATTAGAAGACAATAATTTGTTGGGGCATCTTAAGGGGTTAACACAATATGAACGAATTAAAGAATTTGAGAACAGAGCAAAGAAACAGATTCTAATTGCGATGAGGGAGGCAACGAAAGGGGAGAGTTTTGACGTAATTATACATAGTGAATATCAAGAAATTGTACCTAAAGAAGTAAGATTCTTGGTAGCCTGTATAGCCCTAACCACAGAAGCTGGATTTACAGTATCAAAGCAAGATTTTGTCGGATTTAGTGAATTAACACCCGCAGAAACATTATATTATCTTGAAAGGAATTTACATGATGTTGTTATCAAGGCTGGTCCAAAAGAAGACAGATTATTATTAAGGCATAGCATCATCGCTGAATTTATAATAAACCATTGCCTAAGTTTAGATGAATTAAAGAAAGTATATTTAAGAATACTTACAGCTCTAGCACCAGAAATAAACATATACGATTGGAAATCAAGAAAATATACTTTATATAGGGAAATTATCAATCACTTTAAAGTTTACAGAAGATTTGCTAAAGACATTGATAATGCAAGAGAATTATATGAATCATTGATGCCTTATTTTAACATTGACTTTCAATTCTGGCTTCAATATGGATCTCTTGAGTTGGAAGGTAAAGCTGGTAGCCTAGAACTCGCCGAGAATTATTTATTGCAAGCAGAATCACTGAGACCTCATAATACAAATATTAAAAATGCCTTGGCAAATTTATATTATAAAAAAAGTATTTCAACTGGGAGCGATGCAGAAGCAGTTTCGTTTAGAGAATATGCTAATGAATTAATTGATGAGATATTATATGAACTAAGAATTGATGATCCACATACTTATCATATTTATTGCAAAGGGAATTACATTTATATTGTTGAAAGAATAAGGGATTTAAAACTGATAAAGAAAGAATTAGAGATTTTGAAAAAAACAATAGAAGTTGGTTTGAAAAATCATCCTTTAAATAAAAGACTTCAGAATGTAAGTGAAATAATAAATAAAGCTTATTTATTAACTTCTGTAAAGGAAGAAGTAACATTCCCTTTAATGCCTAATGATTTTGATTGATTAAAAAAGCAGAAACACTAGTTTGTAAAAGGGATTATAATTTAATGCTATTCAAACATAAAATCTCCCCTGTACTATCCCCTGAAAAATAACCCCCCCCCCCTAATCGATTGAATTAGAGGGTTTTCTGGTGGCGTTCTGTGGGCCCAGCTGGGATCGAAGCAGTGACTCTCTAATTATGAGTCAGGTGGTTTAGCTAACAAATGGAACTAATGTTTTCTACATGCTTCTCATTTCAAATAAGAAAACTTGCATATTGTTGTTAAATAGGCTTTTAATTTTATGCTCTGTAGCGGAGGAGAAATATTACATGAATATACTTTGTTACGATTGCCTGATAAAACATATAAAAATGTAATATTAATTTGTACTACTATTTGTACTACTAATAAAATAGACCTTGTATATACTTGATATTCAAGGTCTATTTATTATTATAGTCGGGGTGGCAGGATTCGAACCTGCGACCCTCTGGTCCCAAACCAGATGCGCTAACCGGGCTGCGCTACACCCCGCTTCGACCGCCGAAACCTTGATGAAGGCGATAAATCGAAGCGCAAAAGTATCATAAATTTTCTGATTTCATAATATATCATGGGTAATTTGATGATTTTCTATGAAGTTCCACTTCAGCGGTATTATATACAAATATGATGAAATGCCTTTTCCCAATTTGTCATGGTTGAATTAATATAATGCGTAAACATTTCCATCAGTACTACCAAAATAAATTATACCATCGGCTATCGCAGGTGATGAAAGGATGGATCCAAGAGAATACAAGATATCCATAGCATTCATCATGCCGGAGTAACTGTTCTCTTTAAATATTTTAGGAAAATCAAATTCCCCTTTGCTGGTAATGACTGAATCCTTATTGATTTTGGCGGCTTCGGTCCTGAATTCCCAGATCGGATCTCCGTTTTTCGATTTAAAGGCCATTAAACTGCCACCGAAATTTCCCAGGTAAACAGTACCATTGGTTATAGCAGGCGATGAAAAGCCAAAGGTCTTACAATTTTCCGTGTACAAAACTCTTCCATCAGTTGCACTTAAAGCAATGAATTTGTGAGTATCAGAAGTTGTAAAGTAAAGTGTATCATTGTGTAAGGCGGGAGTAACTATTACCCATGAGCCATTATTATAATATTTCCATTTCAATTCTCCGGTTTTTGCATCAATTGCCCAAATATGTGCATCGCGGCAGCCGGAATAAACTACCCCTTTATAAACTACAGGAGAAGATTGAAATCCAACCTGATTATAATATACTGTATCAGTTCCGGTTTTAAACTTCCATTTCAAAGATCCATTTATTGAATTCAAAGCATACATATAGCTGTCCCAACTTCCAAAAAACACTGTGCTGTCAGAATAAGCAGGGGAAGAATGAATTACCCCGTTTGTCATAAACTCCCAGTTCTTATTACCGGAGTTGCAATCAAGTGAATAAAATATTCCTGCACCACATCCAAAATAAACGTTTCCGTTTGCAACAACGGGTGAAGAAAGAAACATGTCCCAAGGATCATCCAAAGGCCTGTCTCTTTCAGGTATTCCATGTATTCCGGGCGCTGCAAAAACACATTCCCTGGCACTTTTGAATTTCCATAGTTCTTTACCTGAATCCTGGTCAAGACAATATAGATATCCGTCAAAACTAAGCACATATACTTTATCGTTATAAATTGCTGCTGAGGAACTTACCCGTCCGGCTGTTCTGAATTTCCATAATAATTTACCGTCTTTCGCATTTAGTGCATAAAAGGAGCTGTCATCGCTGCCAATAAATACTGTGTTTTCGCAAATAAGAGGAGATGAAAATACCCTTCCTGCTGTCTTGAAACTCCATTTTACCCCATGAAGCTGTTTAAGACCCAAAGTACTGTAGAACCCGGAATGACTTGCATCTGCATGAAAGAAAGCAGATTCTTTATTTACATTGCTCTTACAGGCCAAAAGCAGTGCAACTGAAATACAAATTGCAATTGATTTAAATTTTGTCATGATTTATATATTTAGGTTTTATATTAAAAGACCGCTATCCCATAAGTTTATCCTATGCTAAATTAACCAATATGAATATATTTGATGGACATAAGATAAATCATTATACCCATTATGTATCATTTCGGCAAATCGTGAGGTAAAGAATCTGAAAGATTTATCTATTATATAACTCGATCATCAAGATTATCTTTGTTCTTATTTACCAGATATTTTAAATAAAAGTGTGATATTTGTGAATAAGGTTACCAAAAACTTTCAAATATTTTAAAAAAATCATTTATCAATGAAAAATCTAAATGTAAAGAATTTAGTTATTACAGGATTGATCCTGGCTTTATCCGGGATCTATTCTATAGGCTATACTCAAAAAAAATCTGACGAATCTCTTCAAAAAGGGGGTGTTAAACTTGAATACAACTATCCGGCAGCCAATTATGTCAAATATCTTTCCGACACTAAAGTAGTTCAGGATATGGATGTAAACGGACAATCGATGCTGGTTAATGTATCAATGGCATTAGGATGCGAAGTGAAATCAGCAGGGAAACAAGGTGAAAACCTGAACCTGGAAATAAAGATTGATACTATGGGACAAAGTGTCGAATCTCCACAGGGAAGCGGAGGAGGACCGATAAATGATCTAAAAGAAAAAGTATTTAACATGGTAATCTCACCTTCAGGTAAAATTGTGGACCTTTCAGGCGCTTCTAAAATTGTTTTTACTGTTGAAGGAAGCGGAGAGAGTAATCTGGGTCAATCATTTCTCAGCTATTTTCCTGCTTTGCCGAAAAACCCTGTTAAAGAAGGGGACACATGGACTTCAAATGATACTATTGACAGCAAAACTCAAACCAATTCAGTTTGGATGCCGGTAGAGTCCAGTTACAAATTTGAAGGAATTGAAAAAATAAATGGGGTGGACTGCGCAAAGATTTCTGCAACACTTACGGGAACCAGAAAAATGAATACGCAATCTCAGGGTATGGAAATACACACAAGCGGTCCATTTACCGGAACTCTGACTTTGTTTTTTGCTGTAAATGAAGGTTATTTTGTTAAGCAATCTGTTGTTTCCAAGATGACAGGCAATATTGAAATACCCGATCAGAATATGTCATTCCCTGTGGTAATGACAATAACATCCACAAATGAAATTGTAAAATAGACGGATACATTATTTGTAGGCCTTAATTACAATACCACTTTCCGGCGTTTTCCCTTTTGTATTGAGATACGCCGGTTTTATTATCTCTTTTTCATCGGAAAAAATCTGAATATAGAATATCCCTTCCTTGGAAAAACTTAACGGAATCTCATAGATATTCCCGTTCCTGTACCTTGAGAGATCCCAGGCAGACATTTCTTTGTATTTTTCATTTGTATAATCCCGGTAACTTCCTCTCTTGATTATTTGTTCAGGTGCAAGAGGTTGCGGCCAATTTTCCCTGTAGATAATAAGATAATATAAAAAGTTCAGCCCGTTGGTTCTTATCGTTATTTTGCAAGGTTCTCCAACTCTCACCTCAGAAGGAATATTCTCAAATTCAAAATACCTGTCAATAAACTCCTCATAATACCTGAATTGTTTTCCTGCAACATAATAGCCGATACCAACGAAATTATGTGATTTGTCAATAATATTTTGTTTATGACCATCATATGGAGCTCTTTCCGCCATGAATTTTTCATGTCCCGATTTCATCATAGAACTAATAAGTGAAGTTGATACCCTGTAATTATTTGATGACCATTCTCCATAGGCGTTTTCTGAAACATGGTCATATCCTCCGGCAAATGCATACCTGAGATACGGTTCTTCCCCAGCCAGATTCCAATGTCCGATGTATTCATTCTCTGCAGCTTCCCTGCACATTTTATTCGCAACTCGCGAAGCGAGAATGTCAAGCTTTACCGGTGAAGCATTGTTTCTCTTCCTGCTTTTATTAATGATATCGAGCTGAACTAACTTTAATTTCAAGGATTCATCAGTATCCTTATATTCTGTAAGTCTCTGTTCACTTTCATTCAGCTTCTTATAATTTTCCAGATCATCTTTTCCGGTATCATCTGTCCGGTTCGGAAGGATTGAATGAGGAAGACAAACTAAAGTGATTATTAGTATTATGAATATCTTTATCTGTCTCCACGTCTTTTTGAACATAACTTCTCTCCTGATTGTTAAAGATGTAAATGTAGATTATTAGATATGAAAAAAAATAAACTGAGCTTACTATTTTCGCTGATGCTTTTTTCTGTTACAGCTTTCTCACAGACTTCAGGATTCTATGATTTCAAGGTAAAGACTCTGGAAGGAGACAATTTTGATTTCAGTTCTCTTAAAGGAAAGAAAGTAATGATTGTCAATACGGCATCCAAATGTGGATTTACACCACAATATAAGGATCTAGAAGAGGTGTATGAGAAGTACCGTGATAATCTGGTAATTATAGGCTTTCCCGCCAATAATTTTGCAAGCCAGGAACCAGGAACTGCCGCAGAGATAAGAAAATTCTGTACGGAAAACTATGGCGTCACATTTCCAATGATGGAGAAAATATCAGTCAAGGGCAACGATATGGCTCCCGTGTACCAATGGCTCACTTCCAAAGCGAAGAATGGGGTTATGGACTCTGAAGTAAAATGGAATTTTCAGAAATATCTCATAGATGAAAACGGGAAACTTGTCGACGTAATTTATTCAAAAGACAAGCCGACTTCAGACAAGGTTATTGCATGGATTGGGTCAAAATAAGAAAGTAATAGAGGAGAGAAGAAGAGAGAAGGGGAGAGTGGGAGAGTGGGAGAAGAGGAGAAATGCCCATAATTTGCAGAATGCAGGACCGCAAGACTTCAAGACAGCGACCGAAGGGAGCAAAACATTCAGACAATATACGGAATAAACATCTTAGTCTCTTTCATATAAATTCTATAGTCGTCCCCGAATTTTACGATCATTTCATTTTCTTCAATACGTGCCGTGATGTAGACAGCTATCAGGTTAATGGATCCCATAACCAGTTGAACCTGCTGAGGATCTTTTAACATAATTCCAGTACCAAGAAGGAGTATTGAAAGGTACAACGGATGCCTTATATATCGGTAAATACCTGATTTCACAAGTACTGATGTGTTTTCGAAGTTACTGTCAGGTTTCCCTTTTTTCTTAAGCAAAAGATAGCCAGCCAAAACTACATAGATGGAAAGAAACAGAAGGATCCATGATGCTACCTGAAAATATGATAATGCATTGATGAACCAAACCTTATAATTTAATAAGAGGAGAATGAAAACACTCTCAAATGCAAAGAACCTGGCAATACCATGATATCTTTTGTATCTGAGAGATAAAAACCAGGAGAAGAGCACAATCAAAACGGTTCCGGTTAAAAGGGCAAAATAATTCATATGTTCAATGACTCAGCTTCTAACTTGTCTTTTCATTAACCTTTTTAAGCCACTTATAAACCTCAATCTGAGATTGGTTTATGACATTTTTACCGGGTTTAACAAATTTATTTGATTGGTTTTCATCAAATAATCTCGCTTTAACATTATCATCCCATTGAATTTCAAATATTCTCCTTATTTCACTTTTAATACTCTTGTCAAAAATCGGACACGTTACTTCTATTCTGTGTTCTATATTTCTTGTCATAAGATCGGCGGAAGAAATAAAGCACTCCTCATCACCTCCATTGCAGAATATCATAAATCTGGTATGTTCAAGAAAACGATCAACTATTCCTATCGCCTTTATGTTTTCACTTATGTCTTTCAAACCAGGTACAAGAGAAATCATTCCCCGGATAATGAGCCTGACGGTAACACCTGATTTGCTGGCTTCATAGAGATGATTTATGATTTCGTTATCGGTTAAATTATTTAATTTGAGATATATAAAAGCTTTCTTTCCAGACCGGGCATTCTTTATTTCGTTCTCTATAAGTAGTGTAATTTTATTTCGCAGGAAAAAAGGCGAGAGCACCAGGTGATAAAAATTATCCTTTTTGTAATTGACATTGAAGAAATTAAATGCTTTAAAAACCTCATTAGTTATCTTCTTATTTGTAGTTAAGAGAAGGTGATCGGTATAGATTTTTGCTGTATCCTCATTAAAGTTACCTGTGCCAATTGCTGCATAACGCTGTGTAACTTCATTCTTAACCCTCGTTATAAGGCATAATTTGGAGTGAACTTTTAATCCTGGAACACCATATATCACCTTGACTCCCTCTTCCATGAGTTTGTTCCCCCAGAGAATATTAGCCTCTTCATCGAATCGTGCCTGTAATTCAACTACTGTCGTAACATTCTTGCCATTCCTCACTGCATTAAGGAGTGCATTGACAACACTTGAGTTTCTGGCTAAGCGGTAAAGTGTTATCTGGATTGCTGTCACATACGGATCGATTGAAGCTTCTCTTAACAGATCGATAAAATGGTCGAAAGGATGATACGGGAAGAAAAGCATGATATCCTTTTTCTTGATTGCTGAAAGAATACTTTTTCCGGACTGAATATCCCTGTGGGAAACAGGAACCATGGGTTCATAATAAAATTTTTTACGTCCCAGGTTTGGAAAACTCATGAAGTCTTTGAAGTTATGGTACCTGTCGGCCGGAATTACGACGTCATCGGGGCCAAAATTGAGTTTTTTTGTCAGTATTTTCAAAAGCTCATCAGGCATTTTCCTGTCGTAAATAAACCGGACAGGTGTACCCCATTTACGTTGCTGAAGGCTTCGTGAAAGTTTATCGATATAACTTTCAGAGATATCGTCAACTATTTCAAGTTCGGCATCTTTAGTCAGTTTTATTGTATAAGCAGAAAACTCATCAAAATCAAAAATAAAGAAGATCTCTTTTAGTCCAAACCTGATTATATCATCTATAAACATAACATATTTGTCATCTCCGCATTCCGGTAAAACTATAAATCTTGGAAGGACGTGAGTAGGGATTTCAAGGAGCGCAAATCTTTTCTTCTGCGTCTCTTTTTTGAGAAGATATATTGCAAGATAGATTGCGTCATCTGTAAGATTTGGTAACTCTGTATCCTTTTCGATAAGAAAAGGCATCAGTCTTGTACGAACTTCACTGTGGAAATACTTCTGTATAAATTCAGTCTGTTCTGTGCTTAATTGCTTTTCATTGATTATATGTATTTTATGATTATCCAGTTCGCGGATTAACCCTGAGTAGATCTTTTCAAACTTAGTGTTTTGCGAAAGAACTATTTCTTGTATCTTTTTCAAAGTGGCCTTGGTGCTGTACCCAAGAATAGTCTTCGATTTTGCTCCAAATTGTGAAAGTCTTTTCAATGTTGCTACCCTCACTCTGAAATATTCATCGAGGTTATTTGAGTAGATACCAAGAAATTTAAACCTTTCAATTATTGGCACCTCTTTGTTTTCAGCTTCCTGTAAAACACGTTCATTGAATGACAACCAACTGATTTCCTTTGGAATGTATGTTTTACTCATAGTATGTTTTCGGGTTTTAAAAAATACTCCATCTTTCCGATGTTACGACCGATTTCTGACCATTTAGTGATATTGAAGGAGATACAGACTACCCCGCATTTAGGAATAAAATCGCAACCTTCTTTACACAGGTTGTTTGCTACCTGTGTAAATGAAGGGTTATGACCAAAAAGGGTTACAACTTCTGTTCCTTCATTGATAACTGAAAGTATAGCCGGCAGATTCCGCAGGCTCATCTTATAATAAAGGTTGCTGTTTATAATGACATTATCAGCATTAATCCCATACTCCCCTGCAAAAATTAATGCTGTTTCAAGAGCCCTGAATGCGGGGCTTGAAAGAATGATCCCTAAATTCTTTTCTTTTGCAACAAGCTTATGGGCCATAAGTCTGGAAACAACTTTCCCCCTCAGAGTGAGAGATCTTTCGAAGTCAGATATCTCAGGCGAATCCTCTTCTGCTTTCCCGTGTCGTATAAAAATCAACCTTTTCATTTTCTCCAATCAATTAATTAACAAATATGTAGTGAAGGTTTAAATGCCGAAATTTGTACCCATTTTTTGTGCCTGTATGACTAGAGGATCTTTTGGATCTACAAGTTTTGTTTTTCCTGAGACTTCAGAGAGTGGAACAGATACAATTTCTGTATTTTTCAGAGCAACCATTTTGCCAAAGTCGCGTTCCGCTATCATATCGGCAGCCGCAGAGCCATACCTTGTTGCCAATACCCGGTCCATGGGAGAGGGCGTGCCTCCTCTCTGTATGTAACCAAGTACAGTTTCTCTTGTTTCCAGTCCGGTCAGTTCATTTATTCTTTTGCTTAAAGATTGAGCAGCCGAGCAACTCTCCTTTATTGGATTCTTAATGCCTTCTGCCACAACAACGATTGAGTATGGTTTATTCTCGCTGACACGATGCAGAAGATATTCAGCGACTTTCTTATCATCATACTGAATCTCAGGAATCAAAATCACATCTCCACCTCCTGCAATGCCTGAATATAATGCTATCCATCCGGCATTGTGGCCCATGAGTTCAATAATCATTATCCGTTTATGGGAGTTGGCCGTTGAGTGCAGACGATCGATAGCTTCGGTAGCAATATTTACAGCTGAATCGAATCCGAATGTGAGGTCTGTGCCCCAGACATCATTGTCAATTGTTTTTGGTATACCTATAACGTTAAGTCCTTCCAGTGAGAGAAGATAGGCAGTTTTAAGAGTGCCATTTCCGCCAATACAGACAAGACAATCGAGTCCCATTTGCTCGTAATGCTCTTTTATCAGTACCGGTTTACTTATTTCATTTTTCCCTTTCCCGCTGCTCTTAAAAGGTTTCTCCCTAGACGTTCCGAGAATTGTACCACCAAGAGTAAGTATCCCTGAAAGATCGCTTTCAGTAAGTTCGCGGTATTCCTTATTTATCATCCCTGTAAATCCATCGCTTATGCCAATCAGCTTCATGCCATATTTAACAATGGCGGTTTTTCCTACTCCCCGGATAGCTGCATTAATACCCGGACAATCACCTCCTGCAGTAAGAATCCCAATCCTCTGGCCTCTCGTTATTTTACCCATTATTAAACTTTTGAAATTAGTTTTAAGCAAATTTAACTCTTTATAAGTACATTGAAGTTAATATATTGCTACAATTATCTGGATTTCCTCTGCGACCCTCAGTGAATCCTCAGTGCAACTCTGTGTAACTAAAAAGAACTTTCACAGAAAAACACAGAGAAGACACAGAGAGGCACAGAGAGACTACTGAGACAATAATATGATATCTTTGCCATTATGATTTTAATTGCTTAATTTTATCATACAGGTAATTAAGTCTATGGAACTCGATTATGTGAAATTAAAGGAGATCAAGCCTGCACTTTCAGGGTATATCAGAGAAGCACAGACTTTAATGAACAAATCTGTTATACCCGATGAGAAAACTGTCCATGATGTTCGTGTTCTGATGAAGAAATCAAGAGCGGTACTGAAACTTGCAGCTCCTCAACTTGATAAAACATATCAGCAAAGAGATGTTGATGCTTTCAGAGAAGTAGGCAGAATAATGTGTTCCTGGCGTGAAACATTTGTACAGAGGAAAACCCTTAAAGCATTCAGAAATGAATATCCTGATATCTTTTCCCGTCTGACTGAGTATGCCAGTCTCACTCATCTGCTTGAAAAACGTGAGTCTGAAACTGAACCAACAGTGGATATGAAATCAGCTCTGGAACAAATTGATACTCTATTGAATAAAACCGGTTACCGGATACGATTTCAATCTATGCGTATGATAGATCCTAAACTTCTGATAAAGGAACTGGAGATAACTTATTCAATGGTAACAGATATTTACCTCTCTTGCAGGAATAATCCGAAACCGGCGACATTGCATAAATTCAGAAAAAAAGCCAAAGATTTTCTGTATCAACTCTACATATTCAGACCTTTAAACCCACCTGTCGTAAAATCCCTTGAAAAGCAACTTGACAGTTTGACACAGAATCTTGGAAAATTCAATGACCTTGCTCAAATCGTGCAAGTTTTGGAGTACAGTTATAAAGAAGGCCAGAACCCGCCTGCTTTGGATGAACTAATAATCAAGTTCCGTGAAGCTCAGGACCGGCATCTTGCAAAAGTCTGGCCGATTGCATATCAGATTTTCTGTCCGGGACAGAAGCTAGTCAATGTTTTAGGGTTCAAATTGCTGGTAATATAATTTATCTCAATTTTAGTAGCACTCTCACCAGGTTGAATTGTACTGCCCAATTCGTAAATTATCTTCTTCTTTCAAGCATCAGTTCCAGGTCTTCCTTTAATGCAGACAAGTCTTCTTCATGTTCAACCTCCTGGGAGAGAATTGTCAGGATCATGTTGTACGTGACAGGGTCACTCTCCCTGGTAGTATCAAGCAATCCGCTGTAAAAATTTATAGCGCATTGTTCCCCTTTAATATTTTGATCTAGAATTTTTTCGACATAATGATCAGTGGGAGCATCATATCCACAACCAGTAATCTTAAGCCATTCTTCCGGGGATAACACCGGGATTCCTCCAAGCTGGATGATTCTTGTCGCAATCAGTTCGGCGTGGCTCAGCTCTTCAGTAGCGTGTAGAGTAAGCTCTGTGATGACTGCATCTTTCATAGGCCCTTTTACCACTTTTGCACCTACCCAGTACTGGTAATAAGCAAGCCACTCATCTGATAACGCTTTGTTTAATAGGTTGATTAGTTTATCAACATCCATTTTGACTATTGATCTTCCTTTTTGTCCCATAATTCTTTGATTTTAGTTATGAATTTTAATGCTATCTTTTGTTTTCTGTCTTTTGTTTTTTGTCTTTATCTTTATCTTTATCTTTATCTTTATCTTTATCAGTAAACCTCCCGATTATCTGTATTTTAATATCTTCAGTTATAAAGTCTGGTATCGTTTTATTTTCAAAGTATTTTTCAATAATGTTGTCAAGGTTTTCATCAGTATAATCCTCAATCCTGTTTGATATTGAACTGTACAAATGATGATGCTTTTCAAAAATGGCATCATATCTCACGGAATCAATGTCATTGAGCACCTTGTGAATAATTCCTTTTTTTGAGAAAGTATCAAGATTTTTATATATTGTTCCAAGTGAAATATTTGGGTGACTGATTCTGAGATAATTAGTAATATTATCAGCATTAGGATGACTTTCATAAGCAAGAATAGCTTCGAGGATAGCAATTCTTTGTGGAGTTACTTTTAAGCCATTTTTAACCAGGGTTTTTATAATGGATTTATTTGCCATTTGATAAAATTTATCAAATAAGAATAATTCCTATTTAAGATCAAGTTAAAATTAAGAATTATTTTCCGTAAAGTCAATTTTTGGAATTCAATATTCAGAGAAAATTAAATACACCGAAAATAAAAAATCATCCGGCTTCAATGCTAATTTCCCCTTGCTTCAAGGCCAAATTTAAACCCGGCTTTGACCCGATCGATTAATTCCGGTACGATATCTGCATATTCTCCGACAATTCCAAAATCTGCATACTTGAATATATGCGCTTTAGGATTGTGATCTATTGCAATAATCTTCTCAGATTCTTTCATGCCGGCAATGTGTTGAATTGCACCTGAGATACCAATTGCAATATAAACTTTAGGACGAATCGTTTTGCCGGTTTGTCCGATTTGTCTTGAATACTCTACAATACCTTCGTCAACTATCGGACGACTGCATGCCCATTCAGCATTTATCCCCTGACTTTTTAATGCTTCAGCCAATTCCTTTATCAGTCCAAGATTATCAGCCGTGGTGCCTCTGCCACCTGAAATTACTATATCTGCATCGAAAAGATTCTGCAATCCGCCTTCCCCCCTTACGGTTTTCAGAATTTCAACAACAAAATTTTTATCATCTAAAGCCGGGCTGAACCTGGAAATGATACCTTTTCTCCCCTCATCCCTTTCCGGAACTTTAAAGGTGCCTGCCCTTGCAGTTGAAACTTGCGGGCAGACAAAACCAAGTATAGTGGCAAGTTTACTCTCGCCATACGTAGGGCGTCTGGATTCAAGAACAGGTCTGTAAATAACTTTTTCTTTCTTATCCACATATTCTCCAATTTCGAGTCCTGTGCAGTCTGCAGTCACTCCACTGTCGGTTTTCATGCCAATCCTGGGAGCCAGTTCACGACCCGATGTGGTTGCAGCAAAAAGAGCAATTTCCGGTTTCCTTTCTTTGATGACCTGTGCGAAAATTGATGAAAAAGGAAGAACCAGATATTCTTCGAGCTTGTCATTTTCAACAATTATAACCTCATCAGAACCGTGTCCGATAAGAGTTTGAGCCAGAGGTTGAACATGTTTCCCTATAATTAATGTCATTACTTTTGTATCGTTGCCTAATCGTTTTGCCAGGTATCTGGCCGGAGTCAACAGCTCAATAGATGGCCTTGATATCTTACCATTAGTGACTTCGGCCCACGTAATAATCCCTTTTGCCCCGTTCCTGAAGTCTTTTTCGGGGAAATTGGGTCGTTCAGTTACTTTTTTTTCTAATTTCTCCTTCTTCTCAAGAATATTACCGCCTTTTTTAAAATTTGTGATAAAGCTGTCAACCATTGAAGCCTCATTGTGTCCATCAGCCATAATTACAGGAGGCCTTTCGCTTACAATATTAACTACCTTGACAACAATAGTCGGAGACCCGTCAATACCTATTTTCTCGGTTCCAAGTCCTATATCGTCAATTCCAAAAGTCTTGATTTGGATATTACGAGCTTTTATGGCTCCGCTTAATGAAGGTTTACGCGGAGGAATTCCTGTCGGAGTCAATGATATAACACAGGGCATGGGCAATTTCATGATTTGATATCCACCCTCTATGATCCTTTTTGCAATTACATTTCCGGCACCATCAGCTTTTACACTTTCAACAAAAGTGGCTTGAGGAATTCCGATATTTTCTGCCACCTGTGATGGAACATGTGCAGTGTCTCCGTCACTGGTTTGGCGGCCTGCTAAAATAATAAATGGATCTTTGGAGTCTTTTGTAAATCCCAGGTGCTTAAGCATTGTTGAGATTGCAAGGCCTGTAGCATATGTATCGCTTCCTCCAAGTTTACGGTCGGATAAAAGGAATGCCTCGTCAAAGCCCATGGAAACGGCTGTTCTGAGAGATGTCTCAAAAGATTTCGGGCCCATCGAGCAGACTATTAATCTTGCATCAGGATAGTGTTTTTTGAGTTGCAAGCCGGCTTCCAGACCAAACTGGCAATCAATATTAATTATTGATTTTGCTTTTATACGGTCCATTAACCCGTCTTCACCCATTCTCATTTCGCTTGGAAGCGGAACTTGTTTTATTAAACTTATTATTGTTAAAGCCATTATTACTTTATCTGTTTTTTACATATTTTGAAAATCGGGACCGTTACCACCGTTTGGCATTAACCAGGTGATTCCTTTTCCCGGAGATTTTATATCGCAGGTTTTACAATGCATACAATTTTCAGCATGAATCCTCAGGTCTTTCTTACCTTCTTTGTTCGTATGGAGCTCATATACCTCAGATGAACAAAAAAATTGTTCAGGTGCTCCATATTCTTCAATATTAACGGCATTGAAATTTTCTTTGTCGTTTATATGAAGATGTAAAACCTGCTGCTCATCGTGATATACTCCGGAATGGTAGACATCAGTTGATTTATCGAATGTCAGTACTTTATCGAACTCCAGTTTACCTTTAAAACGCTCTTTGAATGGTTTCTTTTTAAGTTCGCTCAGTTTAAGTGTTGTCTGATAGTCTGCATGCGACCTGAGTCTTCCAAAGAAACCTGCACCACCGGTTATTAATTGTGTTCCAAAATGCAATCCTCCAATAATCAGACCTTTGGCAAATCCTTGTCTGAAATTACGGGCAGCATACATCTCTTTGTGAATAGCACTGTTATTTACCAGGGTCTCATATTGCATGAGGCTTTTTTCTGAAGTGTCGTTTTCTGATAACGCATTAGCTGTGGTTTTTGCGGCTAATATTCCGGATCTGACAGCTAAATGCACGCCTTTTAAGGCAGGCATAGCAACCATACCAGCGCTATCACCAACAATAAGGGCATTGTCGACATATAATTTAGGAATAGCATAATAACCTCCTTCAGGGAGAGTTTTGGCACCATATTCCACCATTTTGCCACCTTTTAGAATCTTTGAAACGAATGGAGTTGTCTTCCATATCTGGAATGCATCATGGACATCAAAGGTCGGATCTTTGTAATCAAGTCCGACTACAAGCCCAACAGCTACTCTGTTATCATTTAATCCATAAATGAACCCTCCGCCAAACTCATCACTATCGAGCGGATAACCCATGGTGTGATAAACCTGGCCGGCATCAATATTGCCTTCAGGAACTGTCCAGAATTCCTTGCAGCCTAATGAATAAACCTGCTGGTTCCTGTCTTTGTCAAGATTGAACTTTTTGATAAGCATTTTGGTCAGACTGCCTCGTGTTCCTTCGGCAAAAATGGTAATCTTAGCTTCAATCCGTGTACCGGCCTGAAAGTTTTCCAATTGATGCCCATTATGATCCAAACCTGTATCTTTGGTTTTGGCACCTGTAACTTTTCCGTCTTTGTACAAAATTTCATCAACGGCAAAACCGGTATAAATCTCTACTCCTTTTTCCTCGGCTTTTAGCGCTAAATATCTGCATATCTGGCCTAAAGAAGCGACATAATTGCCTTTATTGCTCATAAACGGTATGTGAAAAGGCAGGGATATGGATCTCTTTTCGGAGAGCAATATTGTTTTATCCTTGGTAACTTTAGCGTTGAATGGAATCTCTGAGAATTCCACTTCCGGTAATAATTCCTTAAAAACTGAGGGTTTTATAATTGCCCCTGATAAAATATGGCTGCCTATGGAACGACCTTTTTCTATCAGTAATATTCTTTTGGCCTGGCCGGTTTGTTTCAATAGATCAGCCAGATGAATTGAAGCGGCTAAACCGGATGGACCGCCCCCTATTATTAGTACATCTGTTGATATGGAATCTATATTACTCATTCTTGATCTCCTGTTTAAATATTCTTAATACCTACAGAAGATAGAACAGTAGATGTTTAAATATGTTTATTCAGGTCAATTTGAACCAGTCCGGATAACCAGAATTATTTTGTCTTGAAAATGTGCAGTGAGCGAATTCATTTGTGCGTTTATCATAACAGTAGTCTTTTTTCCACTCCTCTGCTTTTTCAACTGTTTGCCTTAAGGCATCTGTAATAAAGTACAGCTCTTCATTGGTCATAGTTGGATGCAGAGATAATCTTATCCAACCTGGTTTCATCGACAGGTCCCCGGCATCTATTTTATCTGTTATCTCTTTAGACATTTTAAAGTCAACATTCAGAAGGTAATGACCATAAGTTCCTGCGCAGGAACATCCACCTCTTACCTGAATCCCGAAATGGTCGTTAAGAAGAGTGGTAACCAGGTTGTGATGTATATTGTCAATATAAAAAGAGAAAACTCCGAGTCTCTCTTTTATATCAGGAGCAAGGATATGAAGCCCTTTTATAGTTGATAATTCATTGAAAGCTATGTCAATCAGCTCCTTTTCGCGCTTCCGGATGCTTAAAGTGCCCATATTTTCTTTCAGTATGATAGCCAGGGCAGCTTTGATCCCCTGTAAAAATCCAGGGGTACCTCCATCTTCTTTAACTTCAATATCAGTTATATATCTATAGCCCCCCCACCGATTTGTCCATTTTACGGTTCCTCCGCCAGGGTTGTCAGGAATATCATTTTTATAGAGATCTTTATTGAAAATCAGAACTCCTGAACTGCCTGGTCCCCCCAGAAATTTATGCGGGGAAAAAAAGATGGCATCGAGTTGCTTCATTTCATCAGAAGGATGCATATCTATATCTACATAAGGAGCAGAAGCTGCAAAATCTACAAAACAGTACCCGTTATTCTCGTGCATTATCTGAGCCAGTTCAGGATACGGAGGAAAATAGCCTGTTACATTTGAACAAGCTGAAAAAGAACCAATAAGTAATGGGCGGTCTTTATATTTAACAATTTCTTTGCGCAGAGTTTCAGGATCGACTTTAAGGTCAGAAGAAGGCTCCAGGACAACGATTTCAGCAAGTGTTTCAAACCAGGAGGTGTGATTTGAGTGATGCTCTGTATGTGTTAAAAAAACAACAGGACGCTTGTCATTCGGGATATCTTTACAGTTGTTGTAATTTCCATGAGCATAAGCGCAGAAATGAATGGCCTGTTCAGGTACCTTTAAGCCAAGAAGCCGCTGGAGCTTTGCAATTGCCGAGGTCATGCCTGTGCCTGTAAAGATCAAAATATCGTTTTCACTGGCATTCACGTGGTGCTTCACTATTTTCTGAGCAAGGTGATAGGCGTCAGTCATTGCCTTCCCGGTAGATGTTGATTCTGAATGAGTATTCCCAATCATCGGACCAATATCTTCGGTAATCCTTTTTTCTATTGGCGCGTAAAGTCTTCCGCTGGCTATCCAGTCAGCATAAATCAGTTTTCTGGTTCCGTAAGGAGTTATAATTTCTGTATCAATACCAATGATATTTCTTCTAAACCGGTTAAAATATGTTTCAAGATCAGACATAAATAATAATAAGTTTAAAACGGAAGAAATACTTAAGCCTATGGATGACAAAGGTAATTACTTTCTGTCGTAAAAAAAGAGACGTTGGATTCAACGTCTCTTCTCATTGCCAGAAAGGAATTGAATTTTCTATGTGAAAATTATCTGCGAACCCTCTCCTCCGGCATGAGCATAAAACTCACCAACTGTAAGAATACCGCTGACATGTTCAGAAAGATCTTCTGCTTTAAATTTGAACATATCCATTGCCAGTTTACAGGCATATATTTTGCCGCCGCCAGCGGTAATAAGATCGAGAAATTCGCTTACAGGAGGAATATCAAGCTTGGCCATTTCTCCCATCATCATCCATGATGTAAAAGATTCCATTCCGGGAATAACTCCAAGAAGTGAAGGCATTCTTAGTCCTCCCGGTAATCTTAATGCAGGATTCCCCACAACGCCAGTATGAAGCTTGTCCATTCGGTTTTTGATAATGGCATCCAGGCCGAAGAAGGTGAAGAATAAATTAGTTTCTATACCCTCCATTACTGCTCCGTTGCCCAGTACAAGAGTTGCATAAACATCCTCTATTGCACCCTTGGCACAAATGATGTTGACTTTTTTGATCGGATAGTTTTGTTTTGCGCTCATATTTTCAGATTTAAGATTAGATGCAACTGACTGGTTTTGGAATACCTGCAATTTTTGTAGCTTTTTTAAGCGGTGCCCCCGGGAAAAGCTGGTAAAAAGTTTTTACATCAATTACACCGGAATGATTAATGCTTCTGATTGAAAGTGCTTCTCCGCCCAGGAACTTGTTACGAAGAAATTCAATAATTGCAAAATGCTGTCCGGTAAGGACAATGCCTTCTTCTTTGGCAATTTCAAGTGCAATCTCTTTCGTCCATTGGGAGGGATTAGTGAAATAACCCTCCTCGTTTACATCGACAGTTACTCCTGCATAAGTTTTCTGTGCCATAATATAGAAATTTAAGTTATTAAAGATTAAAAATGAAAGTTTAGATTATTGTTGATATATGTATTAGTTTTTAATTTTTCCAGCCATCGACATATAATTGGTCACAGGAAGTTTTCTTGCTTTTAGCAGGATATTCCAGTAGATCCATTTAAATAACAGTTTTCCAAGATGATTTAACCTGGACTCTTTTAGTAGCGAGAATGGACCCACAACAGGCAACGGATATAATCCGGGGAGAGGCTCGGTAGCATAATTAAAATCTATAAGAATACCCTTGCCGAAACCTGTCTCGATATAGCAATTAGAGTGCCCATCGAAAGATGCTGAAAATGGTTTATTGTTTATGTAGTTAACGATGTTCTTCTCCAAAACATCTGCCTGGAAGTGTGCAACAGATCCTGCTTTTGAAGAGGGGAAATTCCCGGCATCACCGATAACAAAAATATTTTTGAACAATGTCGACTGAAGAGTATTCTTATCAGCTTTTACAAATCCGAATTCATCACCCAGTCCGCTCTTTGAAATGACCGGGTCACCGGTATGAAGTGGAACTGAAATAAGGCAATCGAAAGGAATCTCCTTTCCGCCAAAATCGAGTATTTTTTTTCTAGTGTTATCAACCTCTCCCAGAAAGAAATCACTGACCAGGTTTATGTTTTTTCTTTCAAGAAGCGATCCCAGCATCCTGGAGGCTTTTGGTTTTGTAAAAGCTCCTGACATAGGTGTAACATAAGTAATATTAACTTGGTTGCGCATCCCCTTCTTTGTAAAATAATAATCTGCAAGAAAGGCGAATTCCAGAGGAGCGACAGGGCATTTGATAGGGTTGTCGGCTACATTGATTACAAGGTTTCCTCCAATCCAGGTCTTGAAAAACTCTGCCAGAGCTTCAGATCCATTAATAGTGTAAAAATCAAATATGTTTTTCTGCCATAACTCTCCCTTTAAACCCGGAGTTTCTTCAGGACTAATTCTTGTTCCTGTAGCAATAATCAGAACATCATAGGCTATCTCACTGCCATTAGCAAGAGTTATATTATTATGAGGCGGATCAATCTTTTCAATTTCGCTGTTTATTACTTCAACTCCTCTCGGGAAGAATTTAAGGGTTGGTTTGAGGATATCTTTTTTCAGATAATAACCAAAAGGGATAAACAAAAAACCGGGTTGGTAAAAATGATTTATTTCCTTTTCTACAACTGTCACACTCCATTCATTGACCGGGAGTTTTTTTCGGATCTTATTTGCTATTATCGTTCCAGCTGTCCCACCACCCAGAATCAAAAGTTTTTTCATATTTAAGTTTTCAGCTGTTAATTTATTAACAGAACAAATCTATACTATATATTGAACTATCTAGATATTTATGATATTTATGATGTTTTCTGTTTTTTTGCATGTTGGAAAGCAATATTAAAAAAAACGAAGTACATTTAACCCTTTAAAAAAATCGTTGTTATTTTTATTATTTAACTGATAAATTTTATGAAAAAAGGATTTGTGATTGTTCTGTTCATTGTTCTTTGTCTACCGGTTTTAACGGCTCAAAATAAACTACCAAAAATTTACTCTGCCGGCACCTGGAAATTTGATGCCCCATATGCACCTGAAGGATATAATTCCGGAATAATAGTAGTCGGAATAGTTGAACAAAAACCATCTGCAATAATGTCATTCACCGGAAATGATTTTAAATACCCCGGCGAAAACGTTAAGGCTGAGAAAGACAGCATATTGTTTTCTGTATATATTCAGGGACAGGATGTCAATGTAATGCTGAAAATTGAGAATGATACATTAATGTCTGGTAAAGCGGTCTATTCTGAAGGAGAAGTTCCTCTTTCACTTACCAAAACTACAGCCTCTGAAGCAGAGGTAAAGCAATAAGGTTTTAGCTTATTTATAGTACATTATAATTTATTTCTTGCCGGCTTCCGTTGATCAATTGATATACGGATTCTCTCTCTCGGGAATAATTTGGTGTTTGCATCATTAGAAGGCAATTTCTGTTTGTTTTCATAATTTTTATTTTGTTTTCCTAAAATTATGTAACTTGATAGATGAAAATTGATTAATAATTAGTCAACACACATTCAGTTATTTAATTTACCAAAAACTTTAAGCTATGGAAAAACTCATTGCATGTTGCGGATTAAATTGTGCCACCTGTGAGGCAAGAATTGCAACAATTAATAACGATGATGAACTCAGAAAGTCAACTGCGGAAAAATGGAAAAAACTTTATAATGTAGCTGATATGTCACCAGCTATGATAAATTGCACCGGATGCAGAGAGGAAGGGGCTAAGTTAGGGCATTGGAGTATGTGTCAGATCAGAATTTGTGCAGCTGCAAAAGGCTTTAAAACCTGTGGAGAGTGCAAAGACCTGGAAGAATGCAGTATCATTTCAGGCGTTCTTAAGTACTCCCCCGAGGCTTTAGTGAATTTAAAGAATTTGAATTGATTGAAAAAACCCCTGGTGTGCCTTTGTGATAACCTTTGTGTCCTTTGTAGTAAATTACTAATATAAATAATCATGACAGAAAAAGAAAAGCCTGTACTATCCGACAAATCAGTTATCCCAACCGATGATTATATTTTTTCAATTATAGGAGAAAGAAAAATTCACTGGTTAAGGATAATGAATTTCCTGTCTGAAAACTATCCCGATTCCTCAGGAACCTGGAATTATTATAATGACGGGAAACAGTGGTTGTTCAAATATGTACGAAAAAAGAAAACAATTTTTTGGTCCGGTATATTAACTGATACCTTCCGGATTACCTTCTATCTGGGGAATAAAGCTGAAACTATAATTGAAAACAGCGATCTTCCTCAGAGCATAAAAGAAGAATTCAGAACAGCAAAAAAATATGGTTTAATCAGACCGGTCTCATTTATTATTAAGGGCAAAACTGATGTCGATAATGTGTTGAAAATGATAACTATAAAGACTAAAATAAAATAGAAATTCAATAATAAGCATGGCAAATGCCTTTTCTCAGTTTAGAGTTAACAAGGAAAGTTGTCCCGGTGATATATAGCGCAATTTCGAAGAAGTTTTTTCTCCTATCGATGTTGTTGTTCCCGGTTGCTCTGTTTTCTCAAAACCTGGATATACTTATACTTAGGTCAATAAATTCCCCTGAGATAATTCCTTCCGATAAATTCTTTCAATTTGTATCCAATTCAGGTACTTATTTAGTCGTCGGGATCCCTGTAACTATGGGAACTATAGGTCTGATAAAACATGACGATAAACTGTTAAGAAATGCATGTGTTACGATTGCTGCGGTTGCAATCAGTGCCGGAATCACAGAAGTAATGAAATACTCTATTAATCGCGTTCGTCCTTTTATAACATACCCTGATATAATCAGGAAATCAGCTGCCGGAAGTCCGTCTTTTCCTTCAGGACATACTTCAAGCGCCTTCTCTACAGCTACTTCACTTAGCCTGGAATATCCAAAGTGGTATATAATATTACCTTCATTTGCCTGGGCCAGCACAGTCGGATATTCACGAATGGATCTGGGTGTTCATTATCCATCAGATGTCATTGCCGGTGCACTGGTTGGCGCAGGAAGCGCATGGCTGACGCATTATGTCAATAATAAGCTAAGTATCAAAGTAAAAAAGAAACACTGTAATTGTCCCGAGGTATAATTGTCTTGCAGTCTTACAGCCTTGTCGTCTTATCGCTCGTTTCTCGTTTCCTATTATTGCTTACTTTTATCTTTTGCCTTTTGCCTTCTGCCTTCTGCCTTCCCAATAAGTATAAATACCCCTTATAAATAGGCTTTAATCTTCTTTCCTCTTCTTTATATACGAGTTACCTTTGTATTAATCTTTTAACAATTGTCTTATAAAAGACTAATGGGGAAATTGTACGATCTGTTATTAGAAGACGTCAGGTTTGAAGAAGGACTGAATGCCTGTATGAATTGCGGAGCTTGTACAGCTATCTGCCCGGCAGCAGAGTTTTATAATTATGACCCCAGAAAAATAGTTGATGAAGTTCAGACAAAGGATGATGATAAGATAACCGGGCTTTTGAAGTCGGACACAATCTGGTATTGCGGCGAATGTATGTCATGCAAGACACGCTGTCCGCGTGGAAATGCTCCCGGTTTGATAATAATGGCATTGAGATCTCTTTCACAGGATCTCGGTTTTTTTACAGAATCCGAAAAAGGAAGACAACAGCTTGTCCTGAAAAGAACTGTTGGTCATTGGATACTTACGTATGGTTATTGTCTTTATCTTGAAGGAGTAGGTACATCAATGCATCCCGAACAGGGACCTGTCTGGGACTGGATTCAGGATAACTGGAGAGAGCTGTTTAAAAAAATGGGAGCTAATTACCAGGGTGACGGTCCGGGAATTCTCAGAAGAATACCTGAAGATGCCATGGATGAGATCAGGAAAATTTTTAAAGTCACCGGCGGGATGAAAAGATTTGAAAATATTGAAGAATTTTCAAAGAAAAAGGCCGCAGAGTTAAATTTGCAACTCGATGAGGGCATTGAAAATGAATACTTCCGGCATATCTATAAAACTAATAATGGTTGTCACACAAGGTAATATAACCGAAAGATGAAACTTGAAGGTAAAATAGCTGTTTGGAAAGATTATCAGAAGGAAATTGCCGACGATAAATATTATTATGTGAGAAGCTGCGTAAGACAGAATTTCTTTCCCGGATCAGAAACGGCGTTCCTTAAAATCATGCGTGAGGAACTTGGGAAAAATGTTTATGAACATCCTTGTCATACAACCTGTACGGGAATTGGTTATCATGGTGATATAGTTCCTGTTGAAACAACAATGACAGTTGTAGCACGTCAGTTTGCTTTAATGACTGAAGCAGGGTATGAGAATCTTTTACCATCGTGCATCACTTCTTTTGGATTATATACAGAAATTCTTGATACATGGCACCATTTCCCAGAAGTTGAGGAAAAAGTAAGACGACAATTAAAAAAAGCAACCGGAAGGGAATTCAAAAAACCAAAAAACCTGGCTCATGCGAGTGATGTGATCTTTAAATTCAGAAAAGAGATTGGTGCAAAAGCTAAGTATAAACTTATAAATAAGATAACAGGAGAACCTCTGAAAGTCGTGGACCATATCGGATGTCATTATGCCAAGATGTTTCCTTCTAAAGGAATTGGAGGGGCAGAATATCCATATGTTCTTACCGGTATGATTGAAGAATGGGGCGGGCAGATAATTGATTATCCTGAAAGAAGGCATTGCTGCGGCTTTGGTTTCAGGCAATATCTTGTACAGGCAAACAGGGGTTTTTCTGTTGCATGTTCAAAAGAAAAATTTGAATCAATGAAACCTTTCAAACCCGATATGATAATTACAAACTGTCCGGGTTGTCCGATGTTCCTCGACAGATGGCAGTATGTTATAAATGAGATGGAGGGCAAAAGATATGGTCAGAATGGAGAAGGAATCCCTGTTTTTACATATGAAGAGGTCGCAGGTCTGGTTCTGGGTTATGATCCATGGGACTTAGGTCTTCAAATGCATCAGACAGATTGTGAACCAGTTCTTAATAAGATAGGAATAGAATATGCCCCTGAAGATAAATATAAACTTAATAAAGTACCAGCATATTCAGAAAAGCATAACCTTATAAATGTTTGATTGTAAATGAGCAAGCATGTTGTGGTAATAGGAGGTGGAGTGGCAGGACTTGAAGTTGCAGGTCAGCTGTCAAGAGCAGGAATCGAGGTCAGCCTTATAGAAAAAGAATCCAACACCGGAGGACATCTGAATAACTGGTACAGGCTCTTTCCAGACAGAAGGAATAGTATTGAAGTAAAGGAGTACCTCGACGGGATAACTCATAATCAAAGAATTAAACTACTCACTAATACAACAATAGAAAGGTTTGACAGAAACAGAAGTCATTTTTCCATTACTACAAATGAAGGAACAGAACTGACTGCTGATGCAGTTATTGTAGCGACAGGATTTGATCTGTTTAAGAGTGCCCGGAAAGAGGAGTACGGTTATGGCATTTACGATAACGTTATTACCTCAGCTGATCTGGAGGAGATGTTCCGGGCAGGTGAGATTAAACTACCTAATGGAAATGTTCCTGATACAATAGGAATAATACACTGTGTAGGATCTCGTGATGAAAAAGTCGGTAATCTTTATTGCTCCAAATTATGTTGTGTAACAGCCGTTAAGCAAGCTATCGAGCTTAGAGAATACCTTCCGGAATCTAAAGTTTTTTGCTTCTATATGGATATGAGGATGGGGGGAGCTTTTTATGAAGAACTTTATAGGGAAGCCCAGGAAAAATGGGGAGTAAGCTTTATCAGAGGCAAGGTGTCTGAAGCAAGTGAGACTATTGAAAACAAACTTTTAATAAAAGTCGAAGATACACTTGCTGGCAGACCACTTAAGATGAAACTTGATATGCTTGTGCTTATGGCAGGAATGGAAATGTCGGAAGGCGGAAAAAAAATTGCCGGATTGGGAGGTATTAATACAGGCGAAAATAGATTTTTTGCTGCTGTTGATAATCATTTTGGCAGCAACAAAAGCAATATTGAAGGTGTATTCTTCGCTGGAACTTGTACAGCACCAATGAACATTACGGAAACAATTTCACATGCCCGTGCAGCTGCAGTAGAAGTAATTGATTATCTGAAAGATGGCAAATAAGGATATGGATAAATTCGGTTATATTATATCAAAAGGGCGTCAGATCGACTACGAATCCAATAACAGAGGGATAGCCTCGTACATTTTTGAGCAGGAACCCAGCTTCAGACTCTGTATTGAATGCGGCGGGTGCTCGGCCACATGCACGACAGCCAATTTTACAGATTTTAGCCTCCGGGAACTAAATATTCTTATTAAACGTGGTGAAAATGACCAGGTGCGGCAGAATTTAAAAAAGTGCATGCTCTGCGGTAAGTGTACCCTGGTTTGTCCTCGTGGAGTCAATACACGAAATATTGTGGTTCTAGCAAAAAAAGCCTTTCAAAAATCAGACGATTATGAAATTTGATCCTTTCATAATACCATTTAATATAGGATTGTACTTCATTCTTATCTATGTTGTTACGAGAAGTGTAATATGGTTTCGTGACCTTTCGAAACCTGATAAGCTGAGGCTGCAACGCGGGTTCTTTGGAATAGCTTTTGGCCTGAGCCTTAAAGAGATATTCATGGAAAGTTTGATACACAGGAAAATACTTAAATCGAACTTTCGCCTGGGTTATATGCACATGAGTCTGGCATTTGGCTGGTTTTTACTTATATTATTTGGTACAATTGAAGCTGATATTTTTGGTGCGAAACACCTGAATGCTCCATATAAAGCTATCTTTTTCAGATTTTTCAATCCCGGTCACGGCAGGATTGGATTTGAGTCAGCTTATGGATTTTTAATGGATCTCATACTTGCATTTATACTGTCAGGCCTGTTGCTGGCTGTTGCTAAAAGGTTCTATTCGAAAATTGTCGGGATGAAGAAGACAACACGTCTGAAAATCACGGATAAAATAGCACTTACTTCTTTATGGCTAATTTTCCCCAGTCGTCTCCTGGCTGAAAGCTTTACCTGTGGCGCATATGGGACAGGCAGCTTTCTCACGGGATCACTTGGAGCCTGGCTTGCAACATTTCTTCCGGCACAACAGATGGCATATCCTTTCTGGTGGCTTTATTCAATTTCTTTAGGAACTTTTTTCATTCTTCTTCCGATTACAAGATATATGCACATCCCCACTGAATTATTCCTTATTTTTATGAGAAATTCAGGGATAAAAACGGGTGATCAGGCAGGTACCTATTCAGAGGTCCAGACTTACTCCTGCTCTTCATGCGGAATATGCATTGATTCATGTCAGCTTAATTTTTCAGCCGGGATTACCAATATTCAGTCAGCTTACCTTATGAAAGCTATTCGAAATAACGATGACGTTTCTGAAATCGCTCATAATTGTCTTATGTGTGGCAGGTGCGATCAGAAATGTCCCGTAGGAATAGAACTATCTCAAATCAGGATGATCCAGAGAAGGGGAAGTGAAGCTGAAAATGATATAAGAAATATTTATAAAGGTTATTTCAGGAGCCGGCAGACTATTATTTCAGAAAAAACCAATGGATCTTCAAATTATAGTTTTCTTCAGGAAACTGATCAGAGAAAGGCTGACATACTGTATTTTGCAGGTTGTATGTCGCACCTGACTCCGACCATTCTGAATTCCATGATAAAAATTCTTGATGCTTCCGGAGTGAATTACAGCTTTATTGACGAGCAGGGCGGTGTTTGTTGCGGACGTCCGTTAATGCTTGCAGGCCAGGATAAGGAAGCAAGGGAGCTAATAAATTTTAATTCGCAAATGATCTGGAAATCAGGCGCCCACACGCTTGTCACATCATGTCCAATTTGTTATAAAGTGTTTAAGGAGAGTTATTATCTTGATGTGGAGGTGCTTCATCACACGCAATTTATCAAGAGGCTAATAGATGACAGTTCAGTGAAAATGAATTTTTTACATAAAAAGGTTGTGTATCATTCTCCGTGCGATCTTGGAAGAGGATCAGGTGTTTATGATGAACCAAAAGAGGTTCTGGGGTATGTATCCAGGCTTGAGAGAAGCAATTTTGAAGATGGAAATTCGCTTTGTTGCGGAGGAAGTCTGGCTAACATGAAAATAAGCACCCGGGATAAAAAGAAAATAGCTCTCGATGCTGCCAATGAGCTCACAAAAAATAAACCCGATATTATTGCTACTGCTTGTCCTCTTTGTAAAAAGTCTTTCTCTTCTGTTACAGCAACAAGAGTTGCAGATATTTCTGAGATTGTGGCTGAAGCTTTAGTCGGGAAATCCGTAAAAAGAAATAGCAGCAGCTTTGTCAACTCAATAAAAGAGGTGGCAAATATTTGATTTTATTTTGACATTTCAGACAATTCATATACTGAAATTGTTTTTTCCACGTTATAAGCACAAATCTTAAACTAACCAAAATTTTCAAAAATGGTAAGGAAAATATATGGGTTGCTGATATTAGTCGGGATCATTTTATTCTACTCCTGCAATACGATAAGTGAGCAAAAGGAAGCAAAAATGAAACTTGTTCAGAATAAGATATTACAGCAGGAAGATGGCACCATTTCTTTAAAAGTTGATAAAGCAGACTGTTACCAGGATATGGTAAATCCTTCAAGCAATACTGCCGAATGGAATGTTGTTGTTTCGAAATCAGGACGTTTTAATGTCTGGTTGTCGAGCGCTACCAAAGATACAACTGATCTGAAATATGATAATTCGGTTATGCTAAGCATTCTTGATAACAGGATTGAAGCCCGTCCTGCGTGTGATAAGATAATACACAACTCGATTGATGTCACATATCCATATTTCAGGGCAGATTCATTTATAGGATCACTTTATATACAAGATACAGGTCTATATAATATTCAGATAATCAGCGAGAAAATTGTTCCTAAGGAAATTATGAAAGGAGAGCTATCAGGTTCTGCGAATTCAAAACTTTTATCAGTCTTTCTGACTCCGATTACCCGTTAGTTTTAATCCATTCCCTTGCATTTACGAAAGCTTTTATCCACGGAGTAACTTCATCATTTTTTCTTTCTTCCGGATAAAAGCCACATTGCCATGGAAAATATGCCCGTTCAAGGTGCGGCATCATTACAAGATGACGACCATCTTCTGAGCACAATCCGGCGACATCATAATCAGACCCGTTTGGATTGGCCGGATAAGTATGTTTGCTGAATTTTAATGGTATCTGATACTTTTTTTCAGGATAAGGCAGGCTGAATTGTCCCTCTCCATGAGCTACCCATATTCCAAGCTCCATCCCTGTCATGTTACCAAGCATCACGGAGTTGTTTTCCAAAATCTTAACGCCAAAAAAACCTGATTCAAATTTATGTGATTTATTAAGCAGAAGCTCTGGTTTATCCTTGTGATGTGGATACAAAAGATCCAGTTCAACCATTAACTGACAGCCATTACAAACACCAAGCGAAAGAGTGTCAGTTCTTTTATAGAAATTATCGAGAGCAATGCGCGCTTTCTCATTATATCTGAAAGCGCCTGCCCAGCCTTTGGCAGATCCTAATACATCGGAATTTGAAAAGCCTCCGACAAAAACTATCATACTGATTTCCTTCAGGTTTTCTCTACCCGATATGAGGTCTGTCATATGAACATCCTTCACATCGAAACCTGCCAGATAGAGGGCATAAGCCATCTCCCTGTCGCCGTTTACGCCTTTTTCCCTTATTATTGCAGCCCTGATTCCTGATTTCTTCCTTCTCTCAGGTGTTATTCCAAGAGATTTAAATGTTCCGGCAAAATCTGTTATTCTGATATTCAATTCATGATTTTTATAATTCTGAAATCTTTCAAGAGCAAGTTCCGGTCCGCATTGACGCCTGTCGAGAAGATATGAAGTATGATACCATTTATCACGAAGTTTATCAATATCGAATGTCAGCGAGTCATTCTTATTTGTCACAAATAGTGTTCTTTCGTTAACCGGGTGACCAATAGAGAAATATGAAATCCCGTTTTCAAGAAGGATTTCAGCTGTTTCATCCTCATCTTTTACCTGAATAATAATCCCGGGATTTTGACTAAAAAGTATCTTAATAGTATCGTTTTCGTCAATGGCTGAAAGGTTGCAAGTTATTCCCCCGCTGGTGTTTGAAAAGCACATTTCAAGAAGGGTTGTTAACATTCCACCGGCTGAAATATCATGGCCTGAAAGAATCTTGCTTTTATGTACCAGATCCTGAATTGTATTAAAAACTTCTTTAAAATATTCAGGGTCAGTGACAGTGGGAACATTATCGCCAAGCCTGTTCAGAATCTGGGCAAAGCTGCTGCCTCCCGTTTTGAGACGATCCCGGCTCATATCTATATAGAGGAGACTCGTGTAAGGATCGTTAAATATTACCGGTTCGACAATTCTTCTGATATTATCAACTTCAGCTGCTGCAGAGATTATTACCGTGCCGGGCGAATACACGACCTGATCATTATATTTCTGTGTCATCGAAAGACTGTCTTTCCCGGTCGGAATGTTTATACCCAGGGCTGTTGCAAAATCACTTGCTGCCTTTACAGCTTCATATAGTCTTGTATCTTCACCAGGATTTTTACAGGGCCACATCCAGTTAGCCGAGAGGGAGACACTTTTTAATTTATTTGTAAGCGGAGCCCATATAATATTTGTAAGAGCCTCTGCTATAGATAGTACTGAACCTGCTGAAGGATCAATAAGTCCTGCGGCCGGAGCATGCCCGATTGAGGTGGCCATACCCTTTTTTCCCCTGTAGTCAAGTGTAATTGCTCCAAGATTATTCAACGGCAACTGTAGAGGTCCGGCACATTGTTGTTTTGCGAGTCTTCCGGTTACCGACCTATCCACTTTGTTGGTAAGCCAGTCTTTGCAGGCAACCTCCTCAAGCTGAAGAACCTGTTCAATATACTCTTCTATTTCATGAATCGAGTATTCAAGTTTTTTGTACCTGTTTTCAACTATTACATCATTCATTATTGTTTTCGGAGGGTCTCCGAAAAGCGATGAGAGTGCTAAATCTATTGGTTTTTCATTCGTAACAGGATTTTCAAGAGTAAACTGCATATCTCCGGTCACTTCGCCGATGATATAAATCGGAGCTCTTTCTCTTTCGGCAATATTCATTAAAGTATTGACATCAGCCTTTTTCATTACCAGACCCATGCGTTCCTGGGACTCATTGCCGATTATTTCCCTGGCCGAAAGAGTAGGGTCACCTATGGGTAATTTGCTGATATCAATTTTGCCTCCTGTTGCTTCCACAAGCTCCGACAAACAATTAAGATGCCCTCCTGCGCCATGGTCATGGATTGATACAATCGGATTGTTTTCTAATTCACTTAATGCCCTGATTGCATTATAGACTCTCTTCTGCATCTCCGGATTGGCCCGCTGTACAGCGTTTAATTCAATCGAACTGTCAAATTTACCAGTATCCACGGATGAAACGGCACCGCCTCCCATTCCTATCCTGTAGTTATCGCCTCCGAGTAACACTATAAGATCACCTTTTTCAGGAATATTTTTTTCACTGTCTTTCTTTTTACCTATCCCAATTCCGCCTGCAAGCATAATAACCTTATCGTAACCAAATTTTTTCAGATTTTCAAAATGTTCGAAGGTAAAAACCGAACCACAAATAAGCGGTTGTCCGAATTTATTTCCAAAATCGCTGGCGCCGTTTGATGCTTTTATTAATATATCTTCAGGTGTCTGATAAAGCCAGGGCCTTTCCAGGGTGGCTTTCTCCCATGGGCGGCTTCCGTCAGGACGCGGATAGGATGTCATGTAAACAGCAGTACCGGCAATAGGAAAAGCCCCTTTGCCTCCTGCAATGCGATCCCTGATCTCACCTCCGGTACCGGTTGAAGCCCCGTTGAAAGGTTCAACAGTAGTTGGGAAATTATGTGTTTCAGCTTTAATTGAAAGCACAGATTCATAATCTGTTACATTAAAAAAATCAGGTTTGTCCTGTGTCCCGGGAGCAAATTGCTCAACAACCGGCCCCTGTACAAAGGCACAATTATCTTTATACGCTGAAATTACACTATTCGGATTGGTTCTGGTTGTAGCCTTGATCATCTGAAAAAGAGTTTGTCCTTTCTCAATTCCGGATAGAATAAACGTTCCATTGAAGATTTTATGACGGCAGTGTTCAGAATTAACCTGTGAGAAACCAAATACCTCACTATCTGTTAGTTTGCGTCCTATTGTCCTGCTTAGCCTGTCAAGATATGCTACTTCTTCAGTACTGAGGGCCAGTCCCTCTCTACGATTATATTCTTTTATATTGTCAATATAAAAAACAGGATCCGGAAGTTTGTCGATAGTGAATATGCTCTGATCCAATCCTTTGTAGAGCGACTGCAGCATCGGATCCCAATGTGGCTTTTCAGATGTTGTAGCATGGAACTCCTCGATTCTCTTTATTCCAGCTATTCCCATATTCTGTGAAATCTCTACTGCATTTGTACTCCACGGAGTTATCATTTCTTTCCGTGGGCCGATAAAGGTTCCTTCAAGACTGTCATTACTGATAAATGAAGCATTTCCAAAAAGCCAGATCAGTTTTTCTATTTCCTTTACAGGAAGTTTTACATTTGTACCAACGGCAATAATATTTTTATTTTCAGTTTCAAAAAAGAGAATCATAAGTTTAGATATATTATTTTGATTAACAATATGTTAAGAATAATTTTCAATATTGAGAGACAACGGGTAAATATAATTCAAGTTTTAAGAAAATCCTATTTAGATTTCTGTGCATCACTCTGTGTATCCTCTGTGTCTCTCTGTGTAAGTTCTTGATATTTAGTTACACAGAGATTCTATTTCAGTCCACTTCTTTTAAGCAGGGCATCAATTGAAGGTTCTTTGCCTCTGAACCTGATATAAAGATCATGCGGTTTATCTGTTCCTCCTCTTTCAAGAATGTTTTTCCTGAAAGATGCAGCTGTTTCCTTATTAAATATTCCGGTTTCCCTGAAATAGCTGAATGCATCTGCATCGAGTACTTCGGCCCATTTGTATCCATAATATCCGGCTGCATATCCACCTCCGAAAATATGTCCGAAAGATGTGCTCATATTTAAACCCTCAATTTTAGGAAATAATTCGGTTTTTGACATTGCCTCGGCTTCAAAACCGTAAATATCAGCATTAACAGGCTTAGTTACTGAGTGCCATGCCATATCGAGAAAACCGAAACCCAGTTGCCGGTAACAAGCATATCCTTCATTATAAGTTGATGCTTTTTTTATCTTACTTATAATTTCATCCGGGATTTTTTCACCTGTGAGGTAATGTCTGGCCCAGATATCAAGCCACTCTTTTTCGAAAGCATAATTCTCCATAAACTGTGATGGCAGTTCAACGAAGTCGCGTGCAACATTTGTGCCCGACAGACTCTCGTAAGTGCATTTAGTCAGTATCCCATGTAATGCATGTCCAAACTCATGAAGTAAGGTGGTCAGTTCATTAAATGAAAGAAGAGAAGGTCTGGTAACTGATGGTCTCGTAAAATTGGCAACTATAGAGATCAGGGGCCTCACGTCATTCCCGTTTTCATTTTTCTGATCTCTGTAGCTCGTCATCCAGGCCCCGCCATTCTTTCCCTGACGGGGATGATAATCGATATAGAGAATTGAAAGAAAAGTATTGTCATTGTCGTATACTTCGAAGGTCTTTACTTCGGGATGGTAGACAGGTATTGTATTGTTTGGAATAAACCTTATTCCATAAAGTGCAGATGCAAGACCCAGTACTGCAGCTTCGGCTTTTTCAAGACTGAAATATGGTTTAAGTATTTCATCGTCAATATCATAAAGTCTTTTCTTTAGTTTCTCTGAATAGTAGGCCCAGTCGTATCTTTCGATTGCATCTTTATGCCCCTGGCTTTCAGCAAAACTCCTGATATTTTCAAAGTCACGTAAAGCAGCTGGTTTTGATGCCTGGTAAAGCTCTTCCAGAAATTTCTCAACTTTCTCGGGAGTATCAGCCATACGATCACCAAGTATCATTTCAGCAAAGGTTTTAAAACCCAGCATTCTGGATATTTCAAGACGAAGGTTAGCTATCTTCAGGGCATTTTGGCTGTTGTCATAATTATTGCCCCTGAAGGCCCTTGAAGAATAAGCTTTAAACATCTTTTCACGAAGATCTCTTCTTTCGGAGTATTGCATAAATGGAACATAGCTCGGAAAATGGAGAGTGAAAACCCATCCTTGTTTTTTCCTCATCTCTGCTTCCAATGAAGCCATTTCAACTAAACTTTCAGGGAGTCCTGCGAGATCATCCTTATCAGTAATATGAAGTTCAAAAGAATTTGTCTCTTCAAGTACATTCTCCTCAAATTTAAGTGATAGTGTCGCCAGTTCCTCAGATATTGACCTGAATCGTTTTCTTTCTTCTTCTTTTAAAGCTGCACCACCCAGCATGAAATTTCTGAATTTCCTCTCAGTCAGGATCTTTTGTTCAGTATTGAGTCCTGAAGTGCCCAATGATTCAAATACAGTTTTTATCCTTTTGAAAAGTTTTTCGTTTAGTGTAATATCATTTGAGAAACGTGTAAGAAGCGGTGATACTGCCCGGGCAACTTCCTGAAGAGATTTATTAGTCTCAGCACTGTTAAGGTTGAAAAGGAGCGACGTGATTCTGCCAAGAGTTTGGCCTGCTCTGTCAAGCGATGCTATTGTGTTTTTAAAATCTGGCAGTTCATGATTATCAGTAATCATTTTTATTTCTTCATCAGCAGATTTAATTGCCTCTTCAATTGCGGGCTTGAAATGATTTATATCAATCAGATTAAAAGGAGGAGTCCCGAAAGGAGTTTGCCATTCCTGTAGAAGAGGGTTATTCATCTTTTTCGTCATGTTCTGCACCTGCGAATTTCGATGGGTAAGGTGCATTGCCTTTTGCAGCAAACCATAAAATCCTGTTCAGCAGATCATCATCACCTGTATCAACTCCATCGAATTCAGGGAGCATACTTTTTTCTGTAAAATAACGAGCATCACCTTTTAATGATATAATTTGGGGATTCATTTCATCGAGCGGAATCTTATTTGGAATAGACTGGTAAGGGGTTTTATCCAGTTTGGTTCCAAAACAATCTGTCATCGGATTCGCAATTGCATCCTGGATATTCATTGGTGGTAAACCCAACATCTGCTCAATAGTACGAACCATGCAAGGCTGAGTATAATAGGTATGGATTGTATTTTTTAATCGTGAATATGGACTTATTGCCAGCGCAACTGTCCGATAAGCGGAAACATGATCCCAACCACTTTGTGAGTCATCCTCAACGACAAAAATAACTGTGTTTTCCCAGAACCGGCTTTTTGAAAATGCCTCGACAATTCGTCCAAGGGCATAATCATTATCTGCAATCATAGCCCTGGGTGTCGGAGATCCCGGTCTTATGCCGGCAGTATGATCATTTGGCAAGGCAACAATCATCAGATCAGGAAGCTGATCACCCGGCATCGCATTAAAGTCGTTCAATTCTTTGATTAATGCATCAGCGCGCATTGCATCGGAAAATTCGTGGTTTCCATAAGAAGGATATGTCTGACTCAGGATTTCTTTTACATTTTCAATTGTGGTGAAGTTTGTGAACTCAACTTTTTCCTTGTTTTTATATTTTTTATAAATATCTGCCCATTTAAGTTTATTGTCCAGTTTTGGAACTGATGCCTCACCATATATGCGGACAGACTTACCCTGGCTTAATGCATTATCCCACAGGAATCCGGTAGGAGCATAAACAAGTGCATCTGTCTGAACATGAGGATAGCTTCTAAACCATGCTCTCATGTTCTTCTCAATATAATCAGTGACAATTGAAGCATCTGTCCACTGATGGCCCTCTGCAGAACATTTTCCTGAAACATAGAAATTATCGAGAAGCATAAATTCTTTTGCTAACTTGTGGGTATTCGGTGTAATCTCTGATCCATAGATGCATAAACTGGGATCTCCATCACCCTGTTTCACATCTCCAAGGATCTGGTCGTAGGTCCTGTTCTCCTTAATAATATAAATTACATGTTTAAACAAGGAAGGTTCCCCTATTCTTTCAGGTACAAGTTTTGGCAGAACAGATTCCCTCGGTTTTTCCCTTGAACTCATTGCCCTCGAGAGGTTATTAACTGCTATAACTGTATCGGTATAGGCATCAAGATTTCTTTTACCAGGAACGGGGATCACCGATATGGAGGCCATCATATTATGAGAGTTATAAATCAGATTGCTGGTACCAGTATGACGAATTCCTTCATGGGCACCTTCAGCTTCTAAATTTGAAACATAAAGATTGCCTTTATTAGATATAGTTACAGATGAGGGGTAAGCTCCGGTAGGTATAAATCCGATCACTTTGCTTTCAGCGTTCAATGCTTTTGCATATGCATTTTTCCCAAGTTCAATTACAGCAAGTGCATTATCCATTCCATTTGCCACATAGAGAAATTTACCATCGAGTGAAAGACAAAGACCATCAGGTGAATCACCGAAAAACGGATTTATTTCAGGCTGAAGTCTGACGCTTATCGTTTCAGTGATTTCATCTTTCGCTGTATTTATGACCGTGACATTATCGCTGTTAGAATTCGTGACATAAACAAATGTTCCGGTCATATCACTTATTATTTCATTTGGATGGAGTCCGACCACCAGCTCTTTGATAATTTTACCCTTTACCGGATCGATTACCGTAACGCTTCCTTCCCTGGTAGATCCTCCTGCTGTTTTGTTATTAACCCTGGCTAGTCCCCAGGGAACTCCTGCAACGTCTTTATCATCAGTTTCAGGAGTTCTTCCGGCCCAGTTTGTGACGTACAGTTTCCCGGAAGCCATGGTCAGTCCATAAGGGGCAACACCAGGTCCGGTTACCCAGATTGTGTCACCAGATATAAGATCCTGTTTTATAACCTTATTGTTGCCATTAAGCACAACATACAAGTACTCCTTAGATGATTCTTTTGTTATCAGAATTTCATTGGGCAAGGCCATTGCGGCTTCCGGAGAAGCTTTATATTCAAACAATCGACCAAATTCTGCCTTAGTACCATCCCACCTGGCTGATGCAACAAATGACCGGTCTCTTATACCAATCACACTCCACATTACTTCAGGGCCATCTTTTCCTATATGCCAGATAATCCCTGAATATGTGTTCATTCCTCCCCGGAGATACATCTGGTCACCATTCCTGAGTATAAATTTCACTTTATTGTCTGATATACTGATAAATACGATACTTTCTCTTTCTTCCACTGCCAGCCACTTTCCATCAGGGGATAATGCAGCATCGAGGGCATGGTTTTCAGTGGATGCATCACCAAAGCGTATTGGAGCACCTGCAGGTTGAATCAGCCTGTTGTATGGAAGCTGAAATTGTCTTGAGTTTTGTAAAAGCTGATTTGATAAATCCTGCGATTGAGCGTAGGTAGTCACTAAGGCAAGAATCGCAATAATGATATATTTCATATCAACAATATTTTAAAAAGGCTGTCCGATATTGGAACAGCCTTTTAATTATTTTTCTCAGAATGGTAAATCACTTAACTCATCGTTTTCCGGCGGGATATCTTCCAGAGTTGTATGCGACGGGACATTCTGATCCTTTACGGCGGAGGATGTTTTTTCTATCTTCCAGGCATCAAGGTTGGTAAAGTAATTGATCTTACCATCGCGTTCCCATTTGTTTCCTTTAAGGTTGAACCATATCTTAACATCTTCGTTAAGATAAGATTCATTGATAAGATCACACTTATCCTGCAACAGCTGGAATTTGATGTAGTCAATAAATACTGCGGTTCCCCCGCTTTCTTTTTTTTCAATGACAAATTCACGCTTTTTGAATTTGTCGCTTACCTGATTTACGGGAGAGATATCTATTACCTTTCCTGTGATTTCAAATGCCATTTCAGTTTATTCTTCGTGAATAATAATTTTTTCAATCTTATCGCCCTGACGGATCTTATCAATAATATCCAGACCTTCAAACACTTTTCCGAAGCATGTATGTTGCCTGTCGAGGTGTTTTGTATTTGTACGGCTGTGACAGATAAAAAACTGAGATCCGCCCGTGTTTCTGCCTGCATGAGCCATAGAGAGAACTCCTCTGTCGTGGTATTGATTATCGCCAGTTAATTCGCACTTTATTTTATATCCCGGGCCACCTGTACCTACTCTGGGATCGCTCATATCCCTTGACAGCGGGCAACCTCCCTGGATAACAAAATCCGGAATAACCCTGTGAAAAGCCAATCCGTCGTAGAACCCTTTTTTCGCAAGAGAGATGAAGTTCTCCACAGTACCAGGAGCATCAACTTCATAGAAGCTGACCTTCATGGTACCTTTAGGAGTTTGTATTTCTGCTGTGGGCATGTTATTTTACAATTTCGAGAAGTTCAACTTCGAAAATAAGTGTTGAAAACGGTTTAATAACCTCACCTGCTCCAGTAGCTCCATAAGCTATTGCTGCAGGAAGATAAAGTTTGAATTTGGAACCGACAGGCATCAGTTGTAAAGCTTCTGTCCAACCAGGTATGACACCAGATACAGGAAATGTTGCAGGTTCTTTTCTTTTGACTGACGAATCAAATTCTGTTCCGTCGATGAGAGTTCCAACATAATGAACTTTTACGGTATTCTGAGTGGTTGGTTTAGGCCCTGTACCCATTTTAATTACCTCGTACTGCAGCCCGCTGGCCGTGGTAGTCACGCCTGCTTTCCCTTTATTGGTAGCCAGGAAAGCCTCATTCTGATCGATATAATCTTTATACTTTACTTTATCAACTTCAGCTTTTTTCGCAGCTTTTGCGGTTTCACGTTTATTGATAAATGCCATTATATATGAGCGTGCGATATCATCAGCCATCAATGGTTTGCCCTCTTTTCCATCCATCATAGCTTTTGCAACAACCATCGGATCGAGAATAAGACTGTCAGTCTTCAGAGCGTTATAATTTACGATACCGAAAGCATAGGACAACGAATCTTCTTTACTTTTAAGGTTTGCACTTTTAAGAGAACTCTTTCCGCAAGAGCCAAGCATTAAAGCTATTACACCAGTCAATACAATTAATCCCTTGATTTTCATACTATACATTTTTAAATTTAAAATTTCCCAAAGATAATACTTTAGGGAAAGCAAAAAAGGCATAGAAAAAATAATTTTCAAATTTTCACAGCCCTGATCATCTGTCTTTTCCCTGGGGGCCCAGGAAGCAGAGTAACATTAAATCCGCATGATTTAAGGTTTCTTTTCACTTCACCTTTGGCTGAATAAGTAACCAGGATGCCATTCTTAATTGTCACAGATGAAATCCATGAAAACAATTCTTTTGTCCACATTTCAGGTTGTTTATCCGGTCCGAACGCATCAAAATAAATAAGGTCATAGCTTCCAGAAGGATGTTCTTTTGTAAAATCTGCTTTAATTTTTTTCAGGTTGAAGTTTTTGCAGATATTCACGAATACATTCCATGGTGATGAGTGAATCAGATGAAAAACTTCTTTGCCATTTTTACCGGCAAATTTATAATGATTCAATGAGCTGATGATCTTTGCGTCAAGAGGATATTTTTCAATTGATGTGTAATTGACTTCTCTTGATCCTGAAATGCCAGTGATAGCAGTGAGAAGTGTGTTTAGCCCTGTACCGAAACCAATTTCAAGAATTGATATGGGATTTGCTTTACAAAATTCGAATCCGTTCTTAATGAATATAAATGTTGATTCCTGTACAGCACCATGTATTGAATGAAAGTGTTCATTTAATTCTGGAACAAAGATGGTATGTGAACCATCGGAGGTTATAATTAGTTCATTCATAAAAAGCTTTCAATTTTTTCAGCAATTAAGGATAATTTTTTGAACAACTGAATTAAGAACAAACGAATTTTGAAGTATGAAGTTATTTTTTCCTTTTATTTTCGTATATTATATTTATTAATACTCTAGAGTGATGCTAGGTCACGAGCGGAAGATTCCTCGCTGCGCTACTCGGAATGACGCAGATTTATCGGCATCGGTAAATGTGAGCAGGAGATCCTTCGCTTCGCTCAGGATGACAGTACTTTTGAGGGGCATAAGGGAAGAAGTGGTGATTCGTAAATAAATTGCCTCTTA
>JBEKDR010000021.1:0-48304 GCA_050014255.1 Bacteroidales bacterium
GGTACTGCATTGCAATGGTCATACTATCGTATCGGATATATTTGTTCAGCAAACCATTCTCTCTGAGGTATCCCCCATAACCAAGCACAAAATTGGTTTTCGCATCAAAATGTAACGACATACCTTCAATCCATTTATCAGATTCCGGCTGGCAATCCGCATCAGTAAAGAGTAATATTTCATTCTTTGCTGCTTTAATGCCGATAAACTGGGCGAATTTTTTATTGTGAGTAAATTTAGGATCTTTGTTTACTGTTGATATTTTTAGATGCGAATATTGTGTCAGATATTTTCCAAGTACTTCATAAGAATTGTCTTCAGAGCAATCGTTAACAACAATCACCTCATAATCGGGATAGTCCTGTTCCAGCACTGCCGGTAAAAAATTCCGTAGATTTTCTGCTTCGTTCCTGGCACAAATTATTACAGAAACGGGCTCTTTATTACTTTTGTTTTCAGCAGGTTTTTTTAAATAAACAGAGAGATAAAAGAAAAGATAATAGAATAACTGTACAACTGCAGCCGTAGAAAAGATACAGAAAATAATCAAATTTAAAATATTTTTGTGGTCGGCCATTTGACTTTCAAATATGTCAGCAATATTAATAAGATTAACGGAAAGGCAAAAAATAAATTACAACAATAATTCCTTATAATTTTATAAGCCGTATGGAAAAATTACCTTTGTGCTTCGAAAAAGGAAGTTTTATTATATGTTTTTAATTGAGAGCAGGGATAAGGAATCAAAAGCTCGTACGGGCATCCTGAAAACACCGCACGGAGATATCCCTACTCCTATATTCATGCCGGTAGGGACAGGAGGAACGGTAAAAGGTATTCTGCAGCGTGATCTTTCAGAGGATATTAATGCAAAAATAATACTTGGAAATACATATCACCTTTATTTACGTCCAGGCAGTGAGGTACTTAAAACAGCCGGGGGACTTCATCGTTTTATGTCCTGGGAGCGGTCGATACTGACTGACAGTGGAGGTTATCAGGTCTTCTCACTCACAGGGAACAGAAAGCTTACTGATGAAGGGGCAATTTTTAAATCTCATATTGATGGATCGAGGCATCTCTTTACTCCTGAAAATACAATTGATATTCAACGTATTATTGGAGGGGATATAATGATGGCATTCGATGAATGTACTCCATGGCCATGTGATTATGACTATGCTAAAAAGTCGGTTGCACTTACACATCACTGGCTCGACCGGGCAGTAATCAGGTATAAAGAAACGGATCCTTTATGGGGAAATGAACAGTTACTCTTTCCCATCGTTCAGGGAGGGACATTTGATGATCTGAGAAAAGAATCTGCTGAAAAAACAGCTTCTGCAGGAATGGAAGGGAATGCAATAGGAGGGTTGTCTGTAGGAGAACCTGCTGAAGAGATGTACAGGATTATAGAGATTGTAAATGAGATACTTCCTGATGAAAAACCACGTTATCTCATGGGAGTTGGTACTCCGGTCAATATCCTTGAAGCTATCGAAAGAGGCATTGATATGTTCGATTGTGTCATACCGACACGCAATGGCAGAAATGGAATGCTTTTTACCGGTGAGGGTACTCTCAATATAAGAAACAAAAAATGGATGTATGACTTGAGTCCGATTGACCCTGATGGTCCGTCAGCAGTAAGTATATGCTATTCAAAGGCATATCTCAGGCACCTTGTTATGGCAGGCGAGAATCTGGGAGCTCAGATCGCAAGCATTCATAACCTGGCCTTTTATCTGAACCTGGTAGGCGAAGCGAGGAAAAAAATATCAGAAGGTAATTTTAAAAAATGGAAAAACTCAATGATAAAAAAGCTTTCAGAGAGACTTTAGCTATTCTGAAGCCCAAACTTATAGATATTTATATTATCAGGAAGTTTCTTGGCACCTTCTTTTTTTGTATTGTATTGATACTGACCATTGCTGTCGTATTTGATTTTGCTGAAAAAATCGATAATTTCATGGAAAAGCAGGCTCCGGTGAAAGCGATTATTTTTGACTATTACATGAATTTCATTCCATATTTCGCTATGCTCTTTGCACCTTTATTCGTCTTTATTGCAGTTATTTTCTTCACTTCTAAAATGGCTGTAAGTACGGAGATAATAGCGATTCTGAACAGTGGAATGAGTTTCAGAAGGATGATGTGGCCCTATTTCCTTTCAGCTTTTATAATAGCCACATTTACATTCGTTCTTACTAATTTCGTCATCCCCAAAGCGAATCTGATAAGGATGGATTTTGAAGACAAGTACTACCATTCCTCAAATAAAAGGATTACTGTGGAAAATATTCACCGGCAGGTATCTAAAAATATTTTGGTCTACATGGGAACTTTCAATCCTTTGAGTCAGAGAGGACAGAATTTCACAATAGAGAAAATTGATAGCGGCAAGCTCATATCCAAACTATCAGCCATTTCAGTAAATTATGATACTACCAAACATAAGTGGACGGCAAATAATTATTTTATCCGCGAAATAAGAGGTAATGAGGAAATTATCTCAAAGGGCAAACAAATTGATACTACTCTTACGATACATCCGGAAGATTTTTCGAGGGACCCGGAGTTTGTGGGAACCATGAGATCCCATGAACTTGAAGATTATATAAAACTTCTCCGGCTCCAGGGATCGGATGAGCTTAAACTTTTCCTTATTGAAAAATACAGACGCTTTGCTAATCCCTTTGCAGTTTTTATACTTACTCTGATCGGTGTCTCTCTGTCATCAAAAAAGATACGGGGAGGTATTGGCATGAATATCGGAATAGGTCTTATGCTTAGTTTTTCCTATATTCTTTTTCTACAGTTTGCTTCACAATTCTGCCTCAAAGGGAACCTTAGTCCGATGCTGGCAATGTGGATCCCTAACATAATTTACTCAGTAATAGCTCTGGTGCTTTATAAATTGGCACCGAAATAAGTTATAACTCGTACAATTTCCTTAAAATTGTACCCCAAATTGAGCTCTTATAAAAGCAAAAAATCATAACAGATATTTAAACTCTATTTATATGCCAGTCAATAAAAAAGTTCGTGAACTACAGGAAAAACGTGAAAAAATCCTTCTCGGCGGAGGAGAGCAGGCGATTGAGAAGCAAAAAGCTATGGGGAAACGAACAGCCCGTGAGCGCATTATGGCGTTACTTGATGAAAATTCCTTTAATGAATATGACTTGTTTGTAGAGCATGATGCACGTGATTTTGATATGGATAAGAAGTCACTGCCAAGCGATGGTGTGATTATCGGTTCCGGAACAATTTATGGTGCTCCGGTGGCAATTTTTGCCCAGGATTTTACAGTTGCCGGAGGGTCACTGGGTTTGATGCATTCGCGAAAGATCACCAAAATAATGGATCATGCCCTTAAGATGAGAATGCCACTTATCGGGATTAACGACTCAGGAGGTGCGAGGATTCAGGAAGGTGTCAACTCACTCGCTGGTTATGGTGAAATTTTTTTCCGTAACACTATATCCAGTGGTGTCATTCCCCAGCTTTCAGTTATCCTCGGCCCGTGTGCCGGCGGTGCCGTTTATTCTCCAGCTCTTACCGATTTCGTTTTTGTTGTAGACAATATTTCGAAAATGTTTATCACCGGCCCCGAGGTGATAAAAACTGTTCTTGGAGAAGAAATTTCGATGGAAGATCTCGGAGGTGCAAGAGTTCAAAGTGAAATAACAGGCAATGCTCACTTCTTTGCTTTGAGCGAGGAGGAGTGCTTTGATCAGATAAAAAAGCTAATCACTTTTATACCCTGGAATAATGGGCAGAAAGCCAGAATGTTTGAACCTGGTGAACCGAGGCCTGAATATAATATTAACAAGATTGTTCCTGAAGATCCGACTCTCCCTTATGATGTCAAAGATGTTATCAGGGCAATTGTGGACAATTCGGATTTCTTTGAGATAATGGAGCTTTATGCAAAGAACATTGTGATTGGTTTTGGGAGAATGGGCGGACGTACAACAGGGTTTGTTGCCAATCAGCCACTCGAAATGGCGGGTGTTCTGGATGTTGATTCTTCCGACAAAGCTGCAAGATTCATCCGTTATTGTGATGCTTTCAACATTCCTATTATTACACTGGTTGACCTGCCCGGTTATCTGCCCGGTGTAGACCAGGAACATGCAGGTGTGATACGCCATGGTGCAAAGGTTCTCTACGCGTACAGTGAAGCTACTGTTCCTAAACTTACTGTCATCCTGAGAAAAGCTTACGGCGGCGGATATATAGCAATGAGTTCGCGACATCTCCGTGCCGATTTTGTTTTTGCATGGCCATCTGCTGAAATTGCAGTTATGGGCCCCGAGGGAGCTGCTAACATCATTTTCAGAAAAGAGATTTTGTCATCTGCCGACCCTGATGGAATGAGAAAACAAAAGGTTGAAGAGTATAAAAGCAAGTTTGCCAACCCGTATGTTGCTGCTTCACGAGGGTATGTCGATGCGGTCATTGAGCCTTCCGAAACAAGGAAATTCCTTATGCATTCTATTGAGGTATCTGAGAATAAGGATGTTCCAATGCCACATAAAAAACATGGCCTTCCACCTTTTTAGTTAAACACACTTAAAATAACAGAAAGAATAATCATGAACGAAAATGATAAACTTGGATTACTCAATATTGATGCCAGTTTATATAAGACAAGGATCAGTAAGAAATTTCAAAACAGGAAATCCTATCAGCCTGTTGACCCCCGGATTATTTTAAGTTTTATACCCGGAACAGTTCTTGATATTCTTATAGAACCAGGTCAGAATGTTTCCAAAGGAGACAACCTTATGATACTCGATGCCATGAAGATGCAGAACAGATTAAAATGCCATATGGATGGCAAAGTAAAATCAGTTGCGATTAAAAAAGGAGACAAAGTTTCAAAGGGGACCGTGTTAATTGAGTTGGAGTGAATTTCACATCACTCCTTCCCAAATCACAAATTCTTTGAGTTTCTCCGGTAGCTTTGGTTTCTCTGAGAATATCCCGTAAACACTCGATCCGCTTCCCGACATCAGACTGAAGAGAGCCCCTGTTTTGTACAATTCCTCTTTTATATTGCCTATTATGGGATGCTTTTTAAATGCAAAATACTCAAAGTCGTTGACTATAAGCTTTTTCCATTCAATAACCGGAAGTTCAATTAATTTTATAAGACTTGCGATAGGAATTTCTGGCCGGCAGTTTTGATATGCTTCACATGTATTGATTCCAACTCCGGGATTGACGATGACCAGATAATAACCTGATAACATCGGTTTGACAGGAGTTAATATCTCACCCCTGCCTGTTGCAAGCGAAGGTATTCCATCAACAAAAAAAGGACAATCACTTCCCAGTTCCAGTGCAAGAGCCTTAAGATCAGGGCTGTCAATATTGAGTATAAAATGTCTGTTAATTACCTTTAACAGGCATGCTGCATCTGAAGAACCTCCTCCTAATCCTGCACCTGCAGGGATCACCTTATGCAAATGAATTTTAAGATAGGGGAATGAGCTCCTTTCACGAAGTTTGAGAAGCGTTTTTATAACCAGGTTGTCATCTGTTTTGCTTCCGGTATCAAGACCGGTAACTTTAAGAATATCTTTAATAATTATCTGATCGGGGACAACAAATTCAAGAGCATCACAGAGCCTGACAGGGTAAAAAACCGTTTCAATTTCATGATAGTCGTCGGGACGCCTGCCTGTAATCCGCAATCCAATATTTATTTTAGCATTTGGGAAAACAATCATCTTCCTCTATTTGATGTAAAAATACCATATGGTTTTGAATTTGCTACCAATTATCCCTTCAATAGCTTTTCAACAAGTTTTTAACATTTCTTTGTTTGTAACAATAGACAGGTCTTTTAAGCTATTAAGTATGGTTATTCATACCTTTGAAACTGTACTGGGGAATATTATTTCTTCTCTCTAAACAATTATAAATCAGAAATATAACAGGAATGGCAAAACAAAGAAATAGCCCAAGGCCAACTGTAACAACTTTACCTGATTTTGGTAAGGTTCCACCACAGGCAAATGATATGGAGGAGGCTGTTCTTGGCGCGGTTATGCTCGAAAAAGAAGCAGTAATAACGATTCTCGATATTCTTAAACCCGAGAGTTTCTACAGAGAAGCTCATCAGAAAATATTTAAAGCAATATCAGATCTTTCTTCCAGGGAGTTTCCGGTGGATCTATACACTGTTACCGAAGAACTTCGTTCTCACCATGAGTTAGAAAGTGTAGGTGGCCCTGTCTATCTTACCCAGCTTACATCAAAAGTTGTATCAGCTGCAAATGTCGATTATCATGCAAGGATTGTAGCGCAAAAATATATCCAGCGCGAACTTATAAGAGTATCTACCGAAATACAAACAAGGTCCTTTGACGACACTTATGATGTAACCGAGCTTCTGGATTATTCGGAAAATGCTCTTTTTCAGATTGCTGAAGGCAACATTAAGAGAGAAGTAGCTCCCATCAACGTGGTTATAAAGGAGGCAATTAGGGAGATCGAAGAAGCTGGCAAAAGGGAAGATGCCCTTGTCGGAACGCCATCCGGATTCACAAAACTTGATAGACTTACATCAGGATGGCAAAAATCTGAATTGATCATTATTGCAGCACGACCCTCGATGGGAAAAACTGCATTTGCCCTTTCTATGGCAAGGAATATGGCAATTGACCATGGGAAAAAAGTAGCAATATTTTCATGCGAAATGTCATCTATTCAGTTGGTTAACAGGTTAATAATTGCCGAAACAGACATCCCTGGTGATAAAATAAAAAACGGTCGTCTCTCTGAAGAGGAGTGGAAGCAACTAGACACAAGGATAAAAAAGCTGGTTCAGGCTCCGATATTCATTGATGATACTCCGGCAATATCAATATTTGAACTCAGGGCAAAGTGCAGACGACTGATGGCCCAGCACAAACTCGATATAGTGATAGTTGATTATCTTCAGCTTATGTCGGGACCTGAAAATGCAGGAAGCCGTGAGCAGGAAGTAAGTAATATTTCGCGTTCGCTTAAGAGTATTGCCAAAGAACTTAATGTGCCTATACTCGCTCTTTCTCAGCTTAACCGTTCAGTTGAAATGAGAGGAGGCACAAAACGACCGCTTCTCTCTGACCTTCGCGAATCGGGAGCAATAGAACAGGATGCGGATATGGTTGTCTTTATTCACAGACAGGATAAATTTGGCATTCCAACCTTCGAGGATGGATCTTCCACCAAAGGTATCGCAGAAATCATTCTGGCAAAGAACAGGAATGGTCCGGTTGATGATGTTCGACTTAGATTCCGTGAGGAGAAAGCTCAGTTTGTGGACATTGATGATTTTGATATTGAAGCCAATCCGGATATGAGCGGAGCACAGAGCATCACACTCGGATCCAAGATGAATCATGATAACCTGCGAAAACTTGGTGGAGGATTCGATAGCGAATCTGATATCCACGATGAACCACCATTTGCTTAATTCAACCTGAGAACTGCTCTTACGCCTGCACTTCTATATCTGATATCATCAAATCCGCAATAAACACCTAATTCCCCTAGGAATAGGATTTCGCTGATACTGTATCCAATTTCAGTATAGTTCGGGTGAAAACGGGAACCGAGGTACGAAAGGCTGATATTTTCACGCATAAGAGTATTACTCAATCCTGGAAGGAGCTTCAGTAGTAAATAGGGTGTTGTGTACTTGAGATGAGTTTCAACATAAAACTCAGGTGTGGCAAGAGAATAGAACGATGGTATCATGAAGGCATCCTCATAATTATTAAGAAGAAGAAGAAATGGCTGAGAATTGATTTGGAAGAAGTCATAGAAAGTTAAATCTCTGTTATCAAGAAAACCTGCAGCTCTAAGTCTCCATCGGAAATTACTGAATGCCCCGATACTACTGTTCCGGGATACTTCAAATCTGAACATATCGAATCGTCTTAAGCCAGGAGTGAATTCACTGAATTTATTTATTCCGTGTTGCCAGGTCAGATCGAAAGTGGGCCAATCTGAACTGACTGGTATCTTAACACCCTTATTTATCCTGTACCTCTGAAATGGTGTATATGAGATTTTTGATATAAAGTCCAGGTGTTTCAGGTCACCCAATGCATTGATCGGATTGGATTCAGGAGAAAGGTAACTGTTAACAGGAGTATTATCAGAATATACTTTTGAAGATTTTAAAAATGAGAAGTTTGTCGTGTTTTGAAGTGCCCTGCGATTCTCATAATCTGTGCTCAGTTCTAGGGTTAAACCATTAACTATCTCACTGGAGTAACCAAATGTCAGATATCTTGATTCATACAACTTAAGGTAGTTCCTTTTCTGAAGCAACGATGTAAACATATTTATAAAAGGATTAATTCCGCCACCATTATTGATGTCTTTACTTTTAGCTCCGGCTCTTAAAAATAATTGCCTGTGCTTCACCTTGTCAAACTGGTAGTTTGTGCTAATTCCCCACAATACCTGTTTTCTGCTGAAGGCATAGCGGATATCCGGTGAAAAAGCAAGAGTGGTATTTTTTTTCCACGATTTTGAGATGCTGAAATTTAATCCGTAATTAAAACCATCTACTGAATTGAAACTAATGCTTTTCAGATCAATCAACCCTCCATTCGTAAACCTGAATCCTGAAGTATCGGACCAGGAATGTCCGAATACGATTTCACGTACTGCTCTCCCAAAATTGGTCTTCTCTTTCTTTTTAGCTGCCGGAATTGTATCGGTTTTTGATTCTTTGGCGCTTGTCGCCGATTTTATGCTGTCGCTTATTTTTATACTCCGTATCTCAATGTCCGACAATGGAATGGGACGAATCCTGGCCCAGTAGGAACTATCTCTTTTATCAGCATCTTTTTCTACGATCTGCGTTGTATTATCCTTTATTTCAAGGTTTTTCCTATTACTGTCATTGACGCTCTTTTCTGATTCTTTTTCCATGAGTCTGGCAAGCTTTGCCATATCGCGATTAGATAACTTATCCTTTTCCAGTATTGTATTAATCTGTTGTTTTGATTTGGAAACAATGGTGTCATAAGTTTTTTGACTGGTTCCCTGTTTGTTCGAATAATCAGTTGACAGGATAACTGGTTTCTGAAGAGAAAGGTTTGGTCTGACCTCAGTGTACTTTACAGAGCTTCCATATCCGGCATCAGCTTTGAATCCAATGATTCCTATATTTATCTCAAATCTGTGACTTACCGGCATCCAGATTTCATCCTGAACTGGAATATAAAGCTGCTGTATCCTTACTTTGCCCACCAGATTCTCATTGGTAAGGTCAACACTCTGAAGGCACCAGAGATCTTCAATTATGTATATCGTGCCCTCGAACAATTGCTGGCTTTTTCTTTTTGGAATTACCTGGATTTTATTTATTGTAAAATTTCCCTGCAACGATGCACCGAGGTATTTATAATTATAATGAGAAAATGCATTTGGAGCAAGAGGTGATATTGCCATTTCTGCAAGAACAGGCTGGTAAAAACTTGCCTGTATAAAACTCATAGGTGATATCTCATTCCCCTGAGAAGGGAAGGTGCTATTGTACGATATCATTCTCTGAAAATATTTGTCGGGTGCTGTAAACTCGATTTCATTAAATGACTCCATCAGGAATGAGTCGCCTGCTTTTAATAATTTTTCCTCTTTCCCGGGTTTTGACCCTGCAGAGACAGAGGTCTCGTTGCCGGAAGACTCAATTTTCATTGATTTCTGCAGTAACTTGGGTATCTTGTTGATAACCAGATTTCCTTTTAAGTAAACCTCTGCTTTATAATAACTTACATTATTCAGATAATAAGGAGCAAGTCCAATCGCCTTACGCATAATTATATATGCCGGATCTTCGCCTGAAGCCGATATTCTGACTTCAGGGATCTCATAGTACTGTAGTGGAAGGATCACATCTTTTAGTACAATCTCCCCTGATAAGAAAATATTAATATATACAGGCTGATAACCAAGACTCTGATAGATGACTGTATATTTTCCGGCAGGAAGACTTATTTCGTAATCTCCCTTTGTATTTGATGTCGTCCCCTGCCTGAGTTCCTGAATATAAACAGTGGCATATTGAATAGGATCGCCAGACTGGCTGGTTATCTTACCTTTAAGAATCTGTGCAGACGAAAGAGAGGAATTAAACAGTAGTACAAGAGCTATGACGATGAAATACCCCATTCCCAACCTTCCCCGCCAGCTGGCGGGGAAGGAGTAAATCATTTCCCCGCCAGCTGGCGGGGAAAATGAAAGGGGGTGTTGGTTACCGATATAATGAAGCATAAGACTAATCATTTAATCCTTCTTCCCGGCAACAATGATAACTATTTCTCCTTTTGGTGGCTTAGACTTATAATATTCTGAAAGGAATGATAATGTACCTCTGATATTCTCCTCAAACATCTTACTTAATTCCCTCGAAACAGAGGCATTTCGATCGGGACCAAAATATACTGCTAATTCGTCAAGTGTTTTTACCAGACGGAAAGGTGATTCGTAAAAAACCATGGTCCTTGTCTCGTCAACTAGTCCCGCTATTCTTTTATTCCTTCCTTTTTTTGGAGGAAGAAATCCCTCAAAACAGAACCTGTCGCAAGGAAGTCCCGAGTTTACCAGTGCCGGTATAAGAGCAGTCGGTCCGGGAAGAGTTTCCACCGGGATCTCTTTTTCAATGCATGTCCTTACCAGTAAAAAGCCGGGATCTGAAATGCCGGGAGTCCCTGCATCTGATACAAGTGCAATTGTCTGTCCCCCAATAATCTTGGAACAGATCGCTTCTACACTTTTATGTTCATTGAACATGTGATGCGACTGAAGTGGCGTTGAAATATTATAATGATTAAGTAACTTTTTTGTCTGACGTGTATCTTCGGCAAGGATAAGGTCAACACTTCCGAGAATTTCTACAGCCCTGAAGGTAATATCCTTTAGATTTCCAATAGGAGAAGGTATCAGAAAAAGTTTACTCATTAGACGGAAGCTTGAGTCTTACAAAATCCAGAAGTTGTATGATTGCCTCATTTTCAGGATTTTTATCCGTATAACTCATTATTATAGCCATAGCATCCTGGATACTTTCGGTTTTGTCCAGCCTTGAAATTGCCTGTGCGTATGCATCTTTATTGCCGTTGAATATTTCACCCATGAAAAGGAACTTATCGCTGATACCTATTGCCTCAGTTAAACTGGTTATCGATTTAGCCTTAAGGTGATCTGATAAATCTTTTTCCGCCTTAATACTTGCCGATTGCTCATCATACAGGTCGGTAGTATGACTGAACGTATCTGCAAGAATGAAAGTCTCGCCTGTTTTTTTCTCAGTGACCTTAGTTTCTGTTTTATTCTGTTTTTCATGAACAGGCTCATTTTTAGCAGGCATAATGTCACCAGGGTTTTTGAGCAGAGCGATAACTTCACCGGCGCTTCTGCATTTCGATTTCGCGAGCTCTACCTGCAGTGCCGGTACACCGGGGTATTTCTTAAGATCATCAATTATTTCAGAAGCTTCATTGAGATCTTTAATAATTAAATCGATGGTTGAGTTGAAATCCATACGTTTTGATGTTAATTTAACAAACCATTTTCTTTATTTTGCAAAAGTAACGATTATTCAGCAAGTCATCGATGAATAAAACTACAAATTAAGTTTTGAAAACAGACATTCATTACAGATGGACTTTCTTGAAAATTCAATAAGAGTAACCGGGGAAAAAGGATCTATTGAAGTAATAACAGGTTCCATGTTTTCAGGTAAAACTGAAGAGTTGATCAGACGGTTAAGAAGGGCACAGTTTGCAGGATTAAAGGTGGAAATATTTAAACCCTCACTCGATAAAAGATACTCTGAGACCAGAATCGTTTCTCATGACGACAAATCAATCATTTCAACTCCTGTCGATAATGCCTCGGCAATTTTATTGCTGGCCAGCGATGTTGATGTTGTCGGAATCGATGAAGCACAGTTTTTTGATGATTCTATTATTGAAGTTTGTAATACGCTGGCTGATAATGGGATCCGAATAGTTATTGCCGGCCTTGATATGGATTTTATGGGCAAACCTTTTGGCCCCATGCCTGCTCTTCTTGCTGTTGCAGAATATATTACAAAATTACATGCAATTTGTATGCGGTGCGGTAATCTTGCACAATATTCCTTGAGAAAATCAGAAGATGCTGAGGTAGTTCTGCTCGGTGAAAAAAACCTCTATGAACCACTTTGCAGGAATTGCTATAATGCAGCCTTAAATAATAAATGACCATTGAAACTCAGTTCATCTGATATTGCCCGGATTGTAAAAGGTAAACTGACAGGTCCTCCTGATCTTTTAGTTACTGAAATCGTGACAGACACACGTCAGTTAAGTATAACTGATGGTCTTCTTTTCTTTGCACTAAAAGGCAAGAATCACGATGGTCATAATTTCATTGACAGCCTGTACATGAAAGGCATCAGGATTTTCGTAACAGAAAAACTTCCTGAAGAGGTTGAAAGATATAGTGATGCAGCATTCATATTGACTGTCAATACTGTTGAGGCATTGCAGTTATTAGCTTCATTTAAGCGAAAATCCTTTAAATCCCCTGTAATAGCAGTCACGGGAAGTGCAGGCAAGACAGTTGTCAAAGAATGGCTGGCCGATATCCTTGGCATGACGACCTCAGTGATCAGGAGCCCTAAAAGCTATAATTCCCAGATAGGAGTGCCACTTTCAGTCCTGAAACTGGAGGACAAATATAAGCTGGGAATATTTGAGGCAGGTATATCATTACCCGGTGAGATGGCCAGACTTCAGCAGGTAATCGATCCCGATATTGGTGTAATAACGAATATCGGTGATGCCCACAGTAAGAATTTTCCCGATAATAAAACAAAGGCAGAGGAGAAACTTAAGCTTTTTGTAAATTCCTCTATGATAATATATTGCCGCGACCATGAACTTATCCACCAGTTAATTCTTAATAATAAAACTTTAAGTTCAAAAAAACTGGTGGACTGGTCCTGCGAGAACACCGGGGCAAAGATTTTTATTAAAAAGAGTTCTCTGTCACGTGGTCATACGGGCATCAGGATGAACTTCAAGGGTATTACTAACGATTTTGAGATTCCATTCTCCGACAGGGCTTCAGTTGAAAACGCAATTACCGTTGCATCTGTGTGCCTTGCTCTCGAAACTCCGGTTGAAATTATTTTCAGAGGGATTGCAGGACTTATCTCTGTAGCCATGAGGATGGAGATGAAAAGTGGCATCAATAATTGCCAGCTGATAGAGGATTATTATAATTCAGATCCCGGGTCACTCGGAATGGCTCTTGATTACCTTAAATCGCAGGTTGGCAGAGAAACTACCTTAATACTTTCTGATTTTGTTCAGAGTGGAAGAGATGAAAAGGATTTATATAGTGAGGTCGCAGGGCTGATAAGAAAAACAGGGATTATGAAGTTTATAGGGATTGGAAATGCACTTGTCAGAAATAGCGCTTTATTTGATGAGGGATCCAGATTTTTCTATACAACTGATGAGTTTGTCAATAGTTTAAATAGTTCTGATTTCAGAAATGAGATCATACTTCTTAAAGGAGCACGGATCTATGAGTTTGAGAAAATAGGTAAACTGCTTGAACAGCAGATTCATCAAACGGTTCTGGAGGTAAATCTGGATGCCATATCTCATAACCTTAATGAATTCCGCAGACATTTAAATCCTGGTACCCGGATTATGGCAATGGTCAAAGCATTTGCGTACGGCGCAGGACCGGCTGAGATAGCAGCCCTGCTTGAGTACCACAGGATAAATTATCTGGCAGTAGCTTATGTTGATGAAGGAGTAGAGTTGAGAAACTCGGGTGTAACATTACCGGTAATGGTCATGAATCCTGATCCTTCAGCATCAGAATTAATGATAAAATATTCTCTTGAACCTGAATTATATAGTTTTTTATCTCTCGAACAATTTGCAGCAGTGGCTTCAAGGCATGGACTTATAAGCTATCCTGTTCATATTAAAATTGATTCAGGAATGCACAGGCTCGGATTCATGCCGGAAGATATTGATGCCCTGGCAAAAAGAATTAAAGAACAGGAATGTTTAAGAATCGTATCGGTTTTCTCGCATCTTGCAGGAAGTGAAGACCCGGAACTTGATCATTTTAGTCACCATCAGGTAGAAGTTTTTTTAAGAGCAGCTGAACAGATCCGTGAAACAATAGGATACCATTTTCTTCGTCATATTCTGAATTCTTCCGGCATTGCACGCTTCCCTCAATACCAGTTTGAAATGGTACGACCGGGTATTGGGATGTATGGTGTCGGCCATTTTGAAGGTCTTGATATTAGAATTGCCGGATGTTTTAAAACAAGGATTTCACAGATAAAGAGGATAAGGGCAGGAGAACCTGTTGGTTACGGATGTGCGGATGTGTCTGAAAATGAACGAATTATCGCAATACTTCCTGTTGGCTACGCTGATGGTTTAAACCGTAAACTGGGTAACCGGAACGGGAACTTGTTTATTAAAGGTTCAAGGGTTCCTATAATTGGAAATGTTTGTATGGATATGTGTATGGCGGATATTACAGGAATTAATGCAGATACAGGTGACGAAGCCGAAATATTCGGTGAAAAAATTTCAATCGATGAAATTGCCGCAAAATGCCAGACTATTCCCTATGAGATACTTACCTCAATTCCAAGACGTGTGAAGAGAATCTTCTTCAGGGAGTAGTCTGAACATGTTTTTACTATTTCGGGTCAGCCCAGTTCACTTATAAGTTCAAGCTGTTTACTGTCGAGGATGCTAATCCTTTTTCCTGAAATTTCAATGATTCCTTCAGAGGCCATATTTGAGAGTGTTCTGATAGCATTTGAAGTAGTCATATTTGACAGGTTGGCGAGATCTTCACGTGGCAATAACACCCGTATTGTTTTACCATCTGCTTCAAAACCATATGTGTCGCGCAGTACCAGTAGCGATTCAGCAATACGCCCTCTGATATGTTTCTGGGTTAGGGATACAGTCCTGTTGTTTGAAAACCATAATTCGTCAGCAATGACTTTTATAAATTTTACTGAAAGGTCAGGATTTTTTTTCAGGATCGTGACAAATATATTTTTTTCAAAAATGCATATTGCTGAATTTTCAATTGCTACAGCTGATACTGACCATGGAATATCAGAAAATAATGTTTTATATCCAATAAATCCCTGTTGGCGGACCATTCTGAGTATCTGTATTCTTCCACCAACTCCTTCCTTAAAAACCTTTACTTTACCTGAAGTCAGGCATATCAATCCGCGTGGCTTTTCTCCTTCTTTGAATAAAAACTGCCCCTTTTTAATTATTTCCAGGGTATGCTGATTGACAAGGATTTCTTTGTCTTTCTGATTTAATCCTTTAAAAACAGAGGAAGATCCTTCGAGGCACAGCTCTATATACGGATTAAGATATTGCATGAAATGATCATGTTTAAGTTAGAACCTTGCAACCAGCGGCATTCTTCTTCCTGCTCCGAATGCCTTTGATGAGATTCTCAGAACAGGCGGTGCCTGGTATCGTTTGTACTCATTGAAGTCGATCATCCTGATAACTTTTATAACGGTCTCCTTATCAGCCCCTTCCTTTATGATTCGACTGGCAGGTTTCTGCAATTCGATATACTGGTATAAAATTGAATCAAGTATAGTGTAGTCTGGAAGTGAGTCAGTATCAAACTGGTCGGGTCTTAACTCGGCTGAAGGTAATTTTCTGATTATATTTTCAGGAATGATTTCTCCTTCCCTGTTAATGAAGCTTGCAAGCCGGTAAACATCTGTTTTATAGACATCACCAATTACAGATAATCCACCGGCCATATCTCCGTAGAGAGTGCCATATCCAACCGCAGCTTCGCTCTTGTTTGATGTATTCAATACAATACATCCGTGTTTATTTGAAACGGCCATCAGCAGAATAGCTCTTATACGAGCCTGTATGTTTTCTTCAGTAACATCACGAATGGTGCCTTTGAATACAGGTGCAAGATCTTCCTCGAAAGCACGGAACGGATTTTCAATATTTATAATATCATACTGCACTTTGAGTGAATTGGCAAGTGTCACAGCATCAGTCACAGAATGATCAGATGAGTATCGCGACGGCATAAGCAAAGCTCTTACGTTTTCATTACCAAGTGCTTCCACTGCAAGACAAAGGCACAGGGCAGAATCTATTCCACCTGAAAGTCCGATAATACAGTTTTTTAAACATGTTTTTTTAAAATAATCGCGCAATCCTGTCACCAGAGCCTTGTATATAAGAGAAATAGAGTCAGGTTTAGTTTTGTTCTCAGCAAGAGAACCCGATTTGATGTTCTCAAAGGAGTAGGTCTCAACTGCTTCTTCGAAAAAAGGGAGATGATTAAATATTTCACCCTTTTCATTGACCAGGATAGAGGCACCGTCGAATATAAGTTCAGTATTTGCACCTGTCTGATTGACTGATATTACAGGTATTTTGTATTTTAAGGCTTTAGATATGAAGATATTTTCCTTCGCTTCAATTTTGGTGTAAGAAAATGGAGAAGCAGCAATATTGATTATTATATCCGGATTCTGTCTGGCTAGCTCTTCCATTGGGGAAACTGTGTAAAGTCTTGTTTTTTCGAATTCGTTGTCAAATGGCTGCTCGTCCCAGAGATCCTCGCAAATTGTAATAGCTAGCCTTAATCCTTTGAATAAAAAAACCGAGAACTGTCTCTCAGGTTCAAAATACCTGTATTCATCAAAGATGTCATAGGTTGGCAGCAATGATTTATTTGCAGAATAAATAATTTTTCCCTCCGACAGCAACAGAGCCGAATTATATAATTTTTTCCCATCAGGTTTTTTGTTAATGGTTGGAGAACCTACAATCGCAGCTATCCCGGTGCATTCTTTGGCAACCTCAATCACTGTCTGATCACATTTTTCTATAAAATCAAGCCTGTCAAGCAAGTCTAGCGGAGGGTATCCTGGAATACAGAGTTCAGAAAAGATAATAAGATCCGATCCTTTTGCTTTTGCTTTTTTAATTGCCTTGCAGATTAAATCCTTATTACCGGTAAAATTCCCGATATGATAATTCAGTTGTGCAACCGTAAATTTCATCAGTATTGCGTTAAAAGTTAACACCAAACCTGAAACTCAGTATCTTATGCGACACTTTGTCAGCTGGCTGATTACCATTATCCTTTGTAATATCAAGAAAATTATTGTCAAAATTCAAACCAAATAAAAGTGCTGTCGTACCACCAAGATAATATTCAACACCCGCTGTAATGTGATAAGAAAGGTTGAACATCCTTAATTCATCTGAAGCATTTTCGTCTGTGATATTAAGAGATGGAATATCAGCTCTTCTGCTTATAACAATTTTAGGATCCAATCCTAAATCGGTGAAGTAAGTAATATATCCGATCTGGTTCGTCTGAAGTTTTAATCCAACAGGAATTACCAGGTATTGAATTTTATAAACTACAGGATTGCCAGGTAAGACAGTCGCTCTGGATTTTGAAAACTCCAGCACAGTTGTATCGCTGCTTACAAGCCTGCCTCCGGCTCTCATAAGACTTATTCCCGTTGAAAAGGAATAGTTTGGTGTGAAATACTTATTAAATGTCAGGCCAAAGTTGAAACCTGCCCGTGCGCCATCATTTTGGACCTCTTTAATATCTGTCGAGAACCAGCTTATAACCGGATCGGCATGTACTCCGAAACTTATTACTTGCTGGGCATTTAAAACAATTGAAGAAAAAATTAATATAAGGATGAGAGTATTTTTTTTAACTCCTGATATAAATTTTTGATTAGTTATCATATTCTGAAGATTAAACTTTGTGATTCTTTGCGCCTTAGCGCCTTAGCGGCAATAAAAACACGCACATTTTTTTAATTTCATTTCATATGTAAAAATAACAAATAATAAGAGAAGTTATTGTATCGTTTATTTTAGTAGCCTTGTAATACGAAAAGTGTGTATTTTAATCTGCATAAAAAGAATATTATGAAAATCCGGTTAATAACTTTTGTGTTTTTATTGCTGGTTGCATCTGTTGCGACCTCTTGCAAAAAAAATCATTATAAGGTCAATACATCATCAATCAAAGTAAATATCAAAATAAAGAGGCTCGAGAAAGATCTTTTCACATTGAATCCCGATGAAATTAATCCGACAGTTCCAGCTCTTAAAAAGAAATATGGAGGTTTTCTTCAGCTATTCAGTTTAGTGATAAATACCGGCGATATTAATGAACCATCATTTGGCGATTTACTTCTCCGGTTTTGTTCAGATAAACAGAATAATGATGTCTTTGCCCTGACGATGAAAGAATTTCCCGATATAAATTCAGTTGAAACCGGGCTTGAGCGAGCCTTCAGTCATTATCTGTACTATTTCCCTGAGAGAAGTGTTCCGGCAATATTTACTTGTATAACAGGATTTAATAACAGCATAATAGCGGGAGATTCATTACTCGGAATAGGTCTCGACAGGTATCTTGGAGCCGATTGCGAATATTACCCAAGGCTTAATATTTATAAATATATTGCTGCCAGGATGACGCCTGAAAATATTGTACCTGACTGTATGTATGGATGGGGCGCTTCCGAATGGGATTTTTCAGCGCTTAAATATCCGGTTGACAATGTACTGGCAGAAATTATTCACAATGGTAAGCTTAAATACTTTGAAAAATGCATGTTACCGGAAACCTCCGATGAAATTATTTTTGGTTTCACTCCCGGGCAGATGAAATTCTGCCGGAACAATGAAAGTCAGATGTGGCTATATCTTGTTGAGAATAATCTTCTGTTCAGCAGTGATCAGTTTACTATACGCAAGCTGACCGGGGAAGCTCCCTTTACAAGCTATTTTACAAAGGAATCACCGGGAAGGGCAGCCATCTGGCTTGGTTTCAGAATTGTCGAATCATATATGATTAAAAACCCCGGAATAAAAATTGAGGCGATGATTAAGAATACAGATGTTCAGGGAATTCTGGAAAAGGCTAAATACAGCCCCCAATAGAAAAGAATAGGGACATGCGCTGGCATGTCCCTATATTGATGTCTCAGATTGTAATACTACTATTCGGGATGAATAGCCTCAACAGGGCAAACATCAGAACAAGCACCACAGTCAGTGCATATATCCGGATCAATTTTATAGATATCGCCTTCTGATATAGCTTCAACAGGACATTCATCGATACATGTTCCGCAAGCAGTACAATCATCATTAATTTTGTAAGCCATTTCGATTATTTTTTGATTAACTAATTACAATTGCGCACAAAATTACCTTAAATTTTTTAATTGAGAAAGAAACATGATAAATATATAATTATGTTATTCCTTATTAATCTAACTTTCAGGTAGTAAAAAATTGTGCACAAGCAAACTCAGATTTGCCACACCTGTCTCAAGACCGTTTTCATCAATGCATTAATAAATATTTAAGATGAACCATTAAAAATCGAGACTGAATGACAAATAGAAAATTCTTGGGAGAATGTAACCGTTATCGATACCCCAGGCCCAGTCTGCCCTGACGAAATATCCAAGAATCGAAGCTCTTACTCCTGCACCTACACCTTCCACAATAGGGTCCCTGTTTGAATCAAGAGTAACTGTAACCGGACCATTGGTAATCGTTTCAGTATCGTAGCCATTTTTACCCGACCATGGGGATTTTCCCGACCAGGCTGTTCCTACATCACCAAATCCAATAATTTGTAAACTGTTAAGAAAATTGGATCGCAGTGGATGACCGGCAAGATACCTGATTACCGGCCATCTTAATTCACTGTTTATGAGGGCGAAGCTATTCCCGTTTCTTACATTTTGTGAGAAGCCCCTCATATTGGTTGCAAGCGCCTGAAAACCATAGTTTACATTAGGAGTTACCGGTACCGTATTATCGAACATCGGGACTTTATTAAACAGATATCCCATCCAGTTATCAACACCGCCAAGGTAGTATAACAGTTTGGTAGGGCCAAAGGAAGTACTGGCTGCAAACCTGTTTGCCCAGATCAGTTCTCTGTGTATTCGGATATATTTTCTGAAATCCACTCCCAGAACAACCATATCGGATTTCTTACTGGTCAGCTCTCTGTAATATTCACCGAATATCTTAAACCTGGTTCCGAAGTAAATATTAATAGTTCTCTGACGCGTATTATCAAAAATTACTTCTCCTTTAAGACTGGCCCATTGTTGTGAAATGTTTGGATAGTTGAGAGTAGCTATATCAGTTGCCTGAATTACATGCCGGTCATATCTGTACGAAATTGTTCCCTTCAGTGCCAAAACAGGTGTAATGGGCTTGGCAAGGGAAAAATGTATATCCTGTGAGTAAATTTTAAAATATGTTGAATCAGAACTGGAATATGTCTCCCTGTGATATATTAACTGCTTGTCAAATGTCCCTTTAAGGTTCTCTACGCTGAGCAAGTACTCATTGCTGTTAAAATCCCCGGCGAACCGGAATCCTCCCGTGATCCGGTAGTCCTCAAACAAATCGACTGTTCCGAATTGGGTCAGAAGGTTTACTCCGGGATTATAATATGGAGCTCCTCCGCTATAAACCTGGTAAGAATTATTAAGAAAACTAAAGTCTATCTGTGTAGCAATATAATTATTATAAAAGGATGGCTCATAAATTCTTATCAGAGGGAGGTTAATATGTCCTGTATCGAGGTCGATATCCATATATTTTTTCCGCCATAACTGATCATAGTAGTTCTGTTTTTCTTTTTCAAATATGTAATGATTTATATCAATTGGTTCATTCTTTATATAATACTCATAAAGTGGTTTGGTAAGCGTGTCCCTTCTTTTTTTATCTTCCGCAACAAGCCACTGCCGCAACTGTTCTATGCTATCAGCTTTATGGAAATATTGATTTTTTTCGTTCCTTAGTTTTGTGTTCACCATTTCACCCGGGAGCACGGGGTTCGATTGGTCCTGGAGCCCTTTTCTTAAAACATATTTCCTGTCGGTAAAAAGAACTTCGCCGAATGGGTCTGTTCCGTTCACCACAGAATGGTTCATTATGTTCCTGTCATAATTGGTGTAAGGCAGGGAATTAATATAATATCGATAGTGAGCAATTGTGTCAATAAAGCTGATTGAACTGTCGAATTTTGCGGTGTACCTGTTAAATATCCCGTTTTGGTTGCCTATGTATGTAAATTTATTCTTTGCCACTGCAGATGCCTGAAACCTGTCGGCGTATTTGCCTTCTGAAAGTCTTACCAGGACATTATTCCTTTTTGCTAAGTCGTACGTAAAAAGATCGAATGTCTGTGATACTTTTTCAAAAGGATTTGCCGTATTTGTCAACGTATCAGATAGCCTGTTGGATGAAAAAATTATTTCGTCAGGGGAATCTTTCATGAACGAAGGATTAAGATCATCTGCTACATCCCTGGTGATCTGCTCATTAGTTCCGGAAGCGATAGTATGAATGTATATATCCGTTATGCCATCTTTTACAGCAGAAAAGACCAGACGTGATCCCTCAGGAGAATACGAAAAATCGAGAACTTTATCGAAATAAAGAAGAACTCTTTTTGTAGTTGTTTTCTCTTCGATCCTGTAAAAATACATCTCAAGGTCAGATTTTTCATCATTGATAAAAGTCAGAATTTTTCCACTTGGGTGCCAGGCTATTACGGGGTAGGTATTATCAACGATCTGCTCGAATTTAGGCTCTTTCCTGAAAATAATTTTTCGTTTCCCTGTTGCCTGGTTGTAAAGCCAGATTCGCTTCCTCCCCCAATCATTGGTTACATAGGCGATATAATTGCCTCCAGGACTGACTTTTACCTGCTGGTAGATTTGCTCTTTTTTTGATTTTCTGATAGTGTTCGCATCATCAACGGGAAGACTTTTATCACCTGAGAACTCTTCCGTGTAATACTTTTTCCAATCTTTCAAAAGGTCTTTGAGATTCTCCCCTATAACATAAAGTAAGCCATCATCAATATTTTTATAAATTTTCGTAAGGTAGATTATATTGCTGAGAAGTGCATCACCATACTGTTTCCCTATGAATCGCCAGAAAGATTCACCTGCATCTATTGCATCTTCATATTCAAGATGGTTGATGTTTTTGAATTTACCCGACTTAAATCCGTCTTTTACCCTGTTTTCGGCCTCATAATCCCAGCCGCCGCTAACATAACCAATGAGCCCTTTAATGTACCAGTCTGGCATGTTGATTATTGAAGAATTTGCTATTCTGTCTTTTACATCGGCATTATATAACATTTCATTGATTATCACTTCGGTAATGGAAGCTGCTATCTGGCGCTCAAATGCCTCATGATCGCCTTCATAATAAAGCATTACTTTATTTTTAATAATCCTTCTGAAGCCGCCTGTATTATAGTTGTCCTCGTCAAAAGTGACCAGCCCGATATTCGATTGTTTATACTCGGAATTTTTATTGTAGATGATGAAAATAATCCTTTTTTCAAGAGTGTAATCGAAGAAATCCTGGATTTCTGCAAGCTTCTTGGTGGCATAAGCTGCAGTGAACTGAGCCAGATCCCGTCCATACTCATTAAAATAGCAATCAAAATTGTCAAACCTGTAGAACTGCCAGTAGAAATCGTAATACTGGACTCTATTTTTACCGAAAGACATCTGAAGGCCATTATAAAACTGACCAGATGCATTTGAATAAAAAACGCATGCTATAAAAAAAATAATCAGCTTTTTGATATTTCTTCTTTCCAAGGCTTTCATAAAGTACCCGGATTTTAAATTAACAAAATTTGTTCCAAAAAATCCAGGCCAGACAACAAAACTAATGATAATCTGTTTTAAACTATCTTAAAATCTCAAACTTTATTATTTTTACATCGCATTATATGGATAAATTCTTCGGCCTGAATTTTGCAAAATACCTTGCAACCAAATGCTTCCGGGAATTGTCATATGAGAGAATTTGATTTTTCATTTTGTATATTTGTAAAAAATTTAATAATAATTCTTCAAACATTAAAATACAAGATTGATATGAAACGAGTATTCTTTATTTTTTCTCTGCTGATTTTCGGGATTATTGCAAAATCGCAGGTTGCAACAACCAAAATGCAAGTATCAGCGACCGAACACGATTTTGGAACCTTTAAAGAAGAGGCAGGAAGGCAGACTTTCGATTTTATTGTTACGAATACCGGCACTGAGCCACTGGTAATTAAAAATGTTGTAGCATCATGTGGCTGCACAACACCGGATTGGACAAAACAGCCAATTCCTGCCGGAGGCAAAGGAAAGGTTACAGCTATTTATGATCCCGCCAACAGACCGGGACAATTCAATAAGACACTTTCAGTATATACAAATACAAAACCTGAAGTTGTTGTTCTTGTTATTAAAGGTGAAGTAATTCCGCATGAAAAAACTATTGAAGAGTTATATACATTCGCGGTGGGAGGTGTAAGATTCGAAAGTAACCACCTTGCATTCACAAATGTTAAGAAAACCGAAAAAAAGATGAGGGTGATGCAGTTGATAAATACTTCCAAAGATCCAGTTAAAGTTGAATTTGATGCTTTGCCGGTTCATCTTACTCTGATATCAAATCCCGAAACCCTCAAACCCGGTCAGAAAGGTATGGTTGAAGGAACTTACGATGCAACAAAAAATGCAGGCTGGGGAAATGTCAGCGATATGGTAAAAATAAAACTGAATGGAGTGATCCAGGAGAATCTGTATTATTATGTATCGGCAAACCTTGTTGAAGATTTTTCTTCGCTGACAAAGGAAGAACTGGATAACGCTCCGGTATTCAAAGTCGAATCGACAACTGTTGACCTTGGTAAAATAAAGGGCTCAACACAAAATGAAGTTGAGTTCAAATTCAAAAATGAAGGCAAAACAGACCTTTTGATCAGGTTTATTAGATCTACATGCGGTTGTACTGCAGTCCAGCAGGGAAATCAGGGAGTAGGCATTAAGCAGGGGGAATCAAGTAGTATCAAAGCTGTATTTAACTCTGGCACTTATTCCGGAAAAGTTACAAAAGCAATTTATGTTTACACTAATGATCCTAAGAATTCGGAAGTTGTGCTGATGCTTACCGCCGATGTTGAACAACCAACCCCGGTACAATAATTAATGGATAATAAAAAAGAATTTAAAAGCTCATTAAAGGTACAAGAAGGGATTTCTCAACCGCCAAGTATTAACCCTGACGTTCTGATAAAATCGGGACGGAAGAAGCGAAATAACTATTCAGCAGATGAATTCGTTTCCGGAATCCTTTCCGGGAACAGAACAATTTTAAGTCAGGCTATTACTCTGGTAGAGAGTTCGTTGCCAGCACATTACGAGACAGCGCAGACAATAATCGAAAAATGTCTGCCATTCAGTTCAAGATCAATCAGGATTGGTATAACAGGCGTTCCGGGAGCCGGGAAGAGTACATTTATCGAGACCTTTGGATTACATATTTTAAGAGAAGGACGAAAACTTGCTGTACTTGCAATAGACCCCAGCAGCAAACAGACAAAGGGAAGTATTCTTGGTGACAAGACAAGAATGGAACAACTCAGTGTCCATCCTGAAGTTTTCATCAGACCGTCCCCTACCAGAGGTACTCTGGGCGGTGTTGCAAGAAAAACGCGGGAAACAATAATTCTTTGTGAGGCAGCTGGATTCGATACAATTCTGGTTGAGACCGTTGGTGTCGGTCAATCGGAAACATCAGTGCACTCGATGGTCGATTTTTTCCTTCTTCTGATGCTTGCCGGTGCCGGTGATGAACTTCAGGGAATCAAACGGGGAATAATGGAGATGGCTGATCTGATTGCTATTACAAAAGCAGACGGTGCTAATAAACTGATCGCGGAGAATGCCCGTGTATCATTTCAGAATGCACTTCACCTCTTTCCAAAAAAAGCATCGGAATGGGTGCCTCAGGTGCATACTTGTTCTGCCCTGGCCAACACAGGTATAAGAGAACTCTGGGAAATAATAATGAAGTACTTTGCTTTTACAAAGAATTCAGGATATTTTGATACATTCCGAAAGGAGCAGGCGGTTATAAGAATGCATAATACAATTATAGAATACCTGAATAACTCGTTCTATAATCATAAGGAGGTTAAATTACTTGTTCCTGCGATTGAACGGCAGTTGCATGAAGGGAAAATAACCTCATATAAAGCAGCCATAATGTTACTTGATAAATATTTCAAAAAGTATACTGAATAATTATTCATATCTTTGCTGGCTCAAAAAAATATTAATCAGTCACAAATTCAAAAATTATATATATGAAAAAGATATTTTATTTGTTTGTTATAATTGCTATACTGTCTTCATGTTCTTCAAAACCTCATTACACAGTAAAAGGGAATATTAATGGATCCGACAGCATTACTTTCTATCTTCAGAAAAGAGAAGCCGGCAAGACCGTTTCAATCGATTCTGCAGTTTCAAGGAAAGGCACATTTACTATGAAAGGTGGAGTAATTGGGTATCCTCAATTGATTCAGCTTGTTGCCGGGAATACAAGGAAACGGACGTCATTTTACCTTGAGAACTCGGAAATAACTATTAAAGGAAGCCTTGATTCACTTTTTAAAGCAGATATTACCGGATCAAAAACACAGGACGAGTACAAAGCTCTTGTCAATTCCAATAAGCTGTTGAGTGATAAATACTCCAGATTGGCTAATAAGTATCAGGTCGCAAGTCAGTCCCGCAATGCAGCAACAGTTGCAATGCTGGAAAAACAGCTTGATTCTGTTCAGATTGAAATTTCAAATCTCGAGAAAACCTTTGTTAAGACTCACCCGTCCTCTTACGTGTCTCCTTCAATTCTGGTAAGTCTTAGTTATGAGATGGAAGCAGATGAGATCGAATCAATGGTTAATGGACTGGATACTTCAATTGCAGCTTTGCCTCCGATTAAAAGTCTGAAAGAGAGAGTTGCTGTTATGAAGTCAGTAGCTGTTGGACACAAAGCACCAGATTTTACACTGAGTGATGTTAATGGTAATCCGGTAGCCCTTTCATCAAAGATAGGTTCTAAATTATTATTGATCGATTTCTGGGCATCATGGTGTAATCCCTGCCGCCAGGAAAACCCGAATGTAGTGAAAGTTTATAACGAATTTCACAAAAAAGGATTTGATGTTTTCGGTGTTTCTCTTGACCAGAAAAAAGAGCCGTGGGTTAAAGCAATAGCAGATGACAAACTTTCCTGGACCCATGTTTCCGATCTCCAGTACTGGAATAATGCCGCCGCTAAATTATACGCAGTGAATTCAATTCCAGCTAATTTTCTTCTTGATGAAACCGGTAAAATCATTGGCAAAAACCTCAGGGGTGAAGCTTTGTATAATAAAGTAACTGAGGTTCTTGGTACTAAGAAATAGTGAGGAGTGATTCAGCTTCACACCTCACGCCTCATGCCTCACACCTCATGCCTCACACCTCACCCCTGCATTATTCCTCCTTCTTTATCTCCTCAAGTATAAATCCAGTACCCCTGACTGTCCGAATGTCGATATTTTTATCCTCTGAAACATATTTCCGCAGCCGGCTGATAAAGACATCCATGCTTCTTCCAAGAAAGTAATCGTCCTCCCCCCATATCTCCGTCAGAATATCTTCTCTGGCAAGTATTTTATTTTTATTAATAATGAAATACTTCAATAGCTGTGCCTCTTTAAGTGTAAGCTTTTCTTTTGTATTGCCACAGATCAGCTCCAGTGTATTATATTTCAGGACTGTCTGGGATACTTTAAATTCATCATTTGATGATGAGTAGGCCCGTTTAAGAATGTTATTTATACGCAGGATAAGGACTTCAGGATCAAATGGCTTGGTTATATAATCATCTGCCCCGATCTTAAGACCTCTTACAATATCTTCCTTTAGACTCTTAGCCGTAAGAAAAATTACAGGTACATCGGGGTGCTCCTCCTTTACTTTTTCAGCCAGTGTGAATCCGTCCATTTCAGGCATCATCACATCAAATACGCAGATATCGGGTTTGTCCTGGTTAAACAATTCCCACGCCTCTTTTCCATCCCGGCCCAGTTTTACGTCGAAACCGCTAATGGATATATATTGAGTCAATATATTTCCAAAATCTCTGTCATCTTCAGCAATTAAAACTTTCATTTCGCGAATATTTTAATTAGTATGGTATTGTCACAGTAAATATACTACCTTTTCCCGGTTTGCTGTGCACAGATACATCTCCGCCATGTGCTTCTGCGATTTTTTTGACATAGTACAGGCCAAGCCCCAAACCTTTGAATTTATGTATGTTTCCTGTTGAAGCCCTGTAAAACTTATCGAAAATATGTTTCTGGTCGATCTTACTAATTCCGATGCCGTTATCAGATACCTTAATACATATATTATTGTCCTGCCTGAAACCTTCAATATCAATTACAGGTTGTTTTTCAGAATATTTCACAGCGTTGGAAAGAAGATTATTAAGAAGAGTAGTAAAATATATGACATCAAGATCGACTTTGGCTCCGCCAAAATTATATTTCTTGTATATTGCAGCATTGTTACCGCCACCCGATTTAAAACTATCAATCACATCATTCATAATCTCCTCAATTTCAACAGTTTTTTTGTCAAGCTGGAACTGAGTTCTTTCCCACATGCTTATCTCAAGCATCATATTGATGAGCTGATTCAGATGAACACTCTGCTTACCGATAAGTTTTGCAGTTTCAAGTATCTTAGCATCGTCATTTCGTATCTGCAGCATTTCCAGTGTTTTACCTGCAACAGTTATTGTGGATAGCGGTGTCTTTAACTCATGTGTCATATTGTTTATAAAATCCGTCTTAAGGTTTGAAAGTCTCTTTTCCTCCATAAGGTTTTTATAAGTTATTATAAAAATAATAACTACGACGAGGATACTTAAGATACTCATTCCAAGAAAGACAGAAGTCTCTTTCAAAATGACTTTTTGTTTATCTGAAAAATCAATATAGTATTCAAAAATGAACCTGTAATTATTATCCTCCAGATTGAACCAGTTGACCATAATTTTATCTTTGAAATTATCTGAAGGACTGGTTCTTACACTTGGGTTCGGCCGTTTTCGGTTTAAAAAGCCCTCATTCTGATAAACAGGTATCGTATCATTATTGATCATATCCAGATCTATAATCGAGATTGTAAATTTGAATTTTTTTTCAAATCCCCGTCTTTCAAAATATTTTGAAAGAAAGTCCGACAGATCCTGTTCCCTGTAAACAACAGTTGTGAAATAATCGAGAATCTCCTTTTTTTTTGCATCGATATCCTTGGGGCCCTTCAATGCATGTAATTCTTTATTAGCCTGTTCGGAATAATTTCTTAACAGCATTCGAACGGTATCAAAACCATCGGTTCGCATCCTTCTGTTTATAAAATCAAGCCCCTCCTTTGATAAAACTGAGTACCTGAGAGCAAACAGCTCGTTTTTTTGTGACCAGATTCCTTTTATAATAAAAAGCTGGACAGACACAAGAATTATAATAGAAGCAATACCAAGAATCAGAACGGTATTTCTCTTTTTCATCTTTGTTGTATTATTTTCTCAAAATTATTCAATTTATTGATAGCTCATTACAATTGCCCAAACATTAACCCGGTGTTAACCCGGTGTTAACAAAACAGCCTGATTACCTGAAGTATCTTTACATAGTCAAACTTAAAAAAGAAGGCAGTCATGAAAAACTTAAGATTACTACTAACGATCATTATCCTTATCTCCTTAGGCTCTTCCTTTCAGCAGGTCAGGGCTCAGGAAAAGACAAAGGAACAACAGGAAGCTGACCTGAAGATTCAGCAGAAAATCGATGAGCAGAAAAAAGCATTGGTGGAACTGAAAAAAGCACAGGAGGATGCAGAGCTGTCTATGGATGCTAAAAAATCAGAACTGGACAGCACAATGACAAATATGCAAGTTGAGATGGCAAAAGCAAACTTAGACAGAGAAAAAATTTTCAGGGAATTGCCAAGGGGAAATGGTTCATTCATATTTAATGGAGAGCCATTTGAGTTTTCAGGAACTGACATGATGCCTATTTACGGCCATTTAATGGGCGGAGATTCTGAAAGAACAACCTGGGAATTTTCCAAGAACGTAAAGGAAAACACATTCTCAAGAGATTATTCTTTTGATGTAGAGAAAACATCAAAATCAGTTGTGATGTCAGTAATGGGCGATTGTAAATCCGGAGAGATACGTATTAAGATCATTATGCCCAACGGCAAAAGCTATTCTGATATCTTAATTGACGAATCGGGCAACCTTAACTGGAGGAAATCATTCTCCATTTCTGAGACAGAGAATCAGGATAAAACAGGAGATTGGAAATTTCAGATTTCATCGACCAAGGCTACAGGATTTTTTAAAATTTTGCTTCAGGCTTATTAGTTTTCATTCCTGATAAAAAGGGGACTGGCACAGGGGCCTGTCTCCTTTTTTTATGGCACAGAGCACAGGGAAAGAGCTTTAACTATGTTTGACCCTGTTTAACACTATAGTTATAATTCTTATTTCCTTCGGGTATTTATTGATTTTTTACCGGAAGATTTGGACTGACAATTATTAAAGAACGGATCCCAATTCCTGTTCTGATAAAACTCCGATGTTTTTAAATTAAAATATCCAAGGATATGTTTGGGAGACAAAGTATAGATCAGCTCATCATTATCACCGTAATATGGATCTGTGATAGTCAGCACTTCTTCAATACTAATATCTCTCTTGTTGGAAATGCCTATATATATATCGTAAATGACTTTTGGTATTGCAATAATTATAGTGAATGAGCCATAATCTTTCCTCTGAAACAGAAAGTAAGTAACTTCAATAGGCTCGCCTGGATTTACCCGGTCAGTAGAACGTGCCAGCTGACTTTCGAAAATAAACCCTTCATTCATAATGTTCTCAACGATATCGAACTCCTTAGTGTTATGAAGGAAGAAACAGCAGTCTTTGAAATTTTTTAATATTGATGCAAGTATCTCTCCTTTATTCTTCATCCGGCAGGAAATCGATTTTCCGTTAATCTTATCCAAAATTAGCTTATATTATTTTATTTGCAACACTTAAACCATTTGTTCTGTTATATGTTAAATTTGTAACGATCGATCACTCTAGCGGATAATGAGAAAAATATTCTTTCTTTTGATAACATGTCTTGCAATATCCTGCGGCCACGAAGGTGCTGATTCCGGGAACAAAATAATTACGGTCAGTATTGCCCCTTTTAAATACTTTGTTGAAGAGATTGCCGGGAATGACTTTACAGTTAACATTATGGTTCCTGCCGGAGCTGATCCTCATACTTATGAGCCTTTCCCTGAGCAAATTAACAAACTCAGGAAATCAGTTGCCTATATAAGCAACGGCTATCTGGGTTTTGAAATGAACTGGCTTGACCGTTTTTATGAAACAAACACAACAATGAAGAGGCTATCATTAAGAGACAGGATTGATCCTATCAAATCCATATATCACCATGAAGGAGGCCACATAGAAGGAGCTGATCCTCATTACTGGGTATCCCCCAAATGTGCCCTGGTGATGGCATCTTCTGTTAAAGAGTTGCTCTGTGAGCTTAACCCGTCACAAAAAAAGAAATATGAGACAAATTATCAGCTTCTTGTTTCCAAAATTCAGGAAGTGGATAATAAAGCCAGGGAACTTTTTTTTGATGTGCCGAAAAAATGTTTTATGATATATCATCCGAACCTGGCATATGTTGCAAGAGACTATGGTCTTGAAGAGATCGCTGTGGAATTTGAGGGCAAAGAGCCGCCCCCGTCAAGAATGAAAGAACTAATTGACCGCGCCAGGAAAGATAACCTAAGGACAATATTTGTCCAGCGGGAATATGATACCAAAAATGCGAAAGCAATCGCCGGAGAAATAGATGCTCAGGTAATCCTGATAGATCCTTTGTCGGAAAATTGGCAAAAATCAACAACGGATATTATTGAAGCCCTGCATAAAAGTTTAATTGAAAGCTCAAAATAGTCACCTTTATGGCGTATTTGTTGGAAATGTACTCTTTGTCAGCCTCTTATGGTGCAAACATGGTTTTGCATGATGTGAATTTCAGAGTAAATGAGAATGATTTTATTGGCGTTATCGGACCTAATGGTGGGGGAAAAACAACACTTTTAAGAGTAATTCTGGGTTTGGTAAAACCGGTTAAAGGGAAGATGGTTTTCAATGAAGAACTTTTAAATGGGAACAGTATCGGTTACCTTCCCCAGATGTCAACAGGGGACATTAATTACCCGGTGACAGTTGCTGACATAATTCTTTCCGGACTGATGATCAGGAAAGGAATAATATCCGGGATGTCCTCGTCCGATAAGAAAAAGGCTAACATGGTGATTGATGAACTCGGTTTAGCAGGGATGTCTAAATCAACTTTAAATGAATTGTCTGGCGGACAGATGCAAAGAGTATTCCTGGGGCGGGCTATTATCGGAAATCCCAGATTACTTTTATTGGATGAACCTGGAAATTTTGTTGATACGACATTTGAAAACGATTTTTATGAAAAGTTGAAAGACCTCAACAAACGTATGGCAATACTGATGGTTTCACACGATGTGGGAACGATTTCATCACATATTAAATCGTTTGCCTGTGTGAACAGGAGTTTTCACTATCATCCTTCACATGAGATCACAAACGAAGATCTGCTCGCGTACGGATGTCCGATTCAGCTTGTTACCCACGGTGATGTTCCGCATACAGTACTTAAATACCATAAATAGTGGAGACCAGCATATTTCAGTACGGATTCATAATTAAAGGTTTGCTTGGCGCTGTCTTTGCCAGCATAACTGCCGGGTTAGCAGGAACATACGTTGTGTCGAAAAGAATGGTTTTTTTAAGCGGAGGTATAACACACGCCTCATTTGGAGGAATTGGAATAGGTTATTTCCTGGGGATCAATCCTGTGGTCGGAGCTGCTGTTTTTGGGATCCTGTCAGCATTAGGAGTTGAGTATCTTTCTGTTAAACAAAGAATACGGGAAGACTCTGCAATTGGTATACTATGGGCTTTTGGCATGGCGATTGGAATAATTTTTATCTATCTGACTCCCGGATATACGCCTAACCTGATGAGTTATCTCTTCGGGAGTATCCTTACCGTTTCAAATGCTGATATAATTGCTTTGGGGACAATGTCAGTTATATTAATACTTTACTTCGGGATATTCTACAGGACAATTCTTTATATCTCTTTCGACGAAATATTTGCAAGGACATACTCCTCATATGTTGATGTATTCAAATATATTACAACATCATTAATAGCCCTTACAATAGTTTTGAATATAAGGATGGCCGGAGTGGTTCTGGTTATATCTTTGCTTACTATCCCGCCAAATATAGCGATGCTGTTTACGCGGGTCTATTTTAAAATAGTTATCTGGTCGGTTCTTGCAGGATTTGTTGGTACGGCTACAGGATATGTCATTTCGTATTACGCAGGTATACCTGTAGGCGCAACAATTATTTTTACGCTCGTTATTCTCTGGGTGCTGGTAAAAGGTATTATCCAAATTACAGGACAAATATCCAAGTTTACTAACTCTAGGCACTTTAGTCACTCCAAACTCTAGGCACTTATTTGTTAAAGGAAACAAAATTTTAAATATAGTATATACAAAATAAAGTACGCATACAATGGATTACGATCTGATAATAATTGGCAGCGGACCCGGCGGGTATGTAGCCGCAATCAGGGCATCACAATTGAAAATGAAAGTGGCAGTAATTGAAAGAGCTGAACTTGGAGGAATCTGTCTTAACTGGGGATGTATACCAACAAAATCGCTCCTGAAAAGCGCCCAGGTCTATGATTATCTGACTCACGCATCTGATTATGGAATTACTATTTCAGGTGAAGTAAGGCCCGATTTTGGTGCAATAGTTTCAAGGAGCAGAAATGTGGCCAACGGAATGAGTAAAGGAGTTCAGTTCCTTTTCAAAAAAAATAATATTGAACACATTAAGGGATATGGCCGTATTGCAGGCATTAATAAGGCTGAGGCTGAGGTTGAGGTTGAGGCTCTTGATGGGACTAGAAAGAAATATTCATCACGGAATGTTATTTTGGCTACAGGTGCCAGATCTAAGGAATTACCAAACCTTAAGCAGGATGGCAGGAAAATAATCGGTTATCGTGAAGCAATGACACTTGAAAAACAGCCTGAGTCTATGGTTGTAGTGGGGTCAGGGGCAATAGGAAGTGAATTTGCGAATTTCTATCAATCTCTTGGAACAAGCGTCACCCTGGTGGAATTTTTGCCAAGAATTGTACCTGTTGAAGATGAAGAAGTCTCAAAACAACTTGAGCGATCGTTTAAGAAAATTAAAATGAAGGTAATGACCGATTCCTCGGTTGAGTCTGTTGATACTTCAAAAGAAAAATGCCAGGTGACTATAAAAACACCAAAGGGGAATGAGCTTGTTGAAGCTGATATTGTCTTATCAGCTGTTGGAATAACTACAAACATTGAAGATATTGGTCTCGAAAGCGCTGGTATTGAAACTGATAATGGCAAAGTCGTGGTAGATGATTATTACCAGACATCAATCCCGGGTATTTTTGCCATTGGCGATATTGTTCATGGTCCGGCACTCGCACATGTGGCTTCTGCAGAGGGAATAATCTGTGTCGAAAAGATTGCAGGATTAGAAGTTGATCCTCTTGATTATAAGAATATTCCAGGATGTACCTACACTACTCCGGAGATAGCATCATGCGGTCTGACGGAAGCTGCCGCCAGAGAAGCCGGATACGATGTCAAAGTTGGAAAATTCCCTTTTACGGCTTCAGGTAAAGCCAGTGCTTCAGGTGCAAAAGAAGGTTTTGTAAAACTTATATTTGATGCTGCATATGGAGAACTGCTTGGTGCACACATGATCGGTGCAAATGTTACTGAGATGATATCAGAGATAGTGGTTGCCAGGAAACTTGAAACTACAGCTCATGAAATAATTAAGTCGGTTCATCCTCATCCTACAATGTCGGAAGCTATAATGGAAGCTGCTGCCGCTGCGTATGGAGAGGTGATACATTTATAACAGGTTACAGGTATCGGGCTTCAGGCTACAGGCTTATTATATTCTTTTACTTGACGCCTCACGCCTCATGCCTCACGCCTTTTTGATTCTCTACGCAACCTTTTTTTAATAATTTCCATCAATCTTTATAGAAATACTGGCATTTAAGATAATTATTTTATATTTTTATGTTCTCATTCAGGTAATAAACCTTGTCGGAGATAAAAAAAATAATAAAAGGTTGTCTTGCCGGTAACAGAAGGGATCAGGAACTTTTGTACAGGAGGCATGCTGCTAAGCTATATGCAGTGTGTCTGCAGTACTCAGGTAATGATGAAGAAGCCAGAGATATATTGCAGGAAGGTTTTATTAAAATATTTGAAAACCTTGAGCATTATAAATATGAAGGTTCTTTCGAGGGTTGGATGCGCCGTATAACTGTAAATACAGCGCTTGAAAAATTCCGCAGCAGGCATAACCTCTATCGTGTCGATGATATAGATACGATACAGGAACCGGATGCAGAACCTGATAATCAGGATTATGCAGGCCTTGAAGCTAATGATCTGCTCGAAATTATCAGGGAATTGCCCACGAAATACAGAATGGTGTTTAACCTGTACGCAATTGAAGGATACTCGCATAATGAGATTAGTAAAATGGTGAATATTACAGAGGGAACTTCAAAATCTAATCTTTCCCGTGCAAGGGTTATCCTTCAGAGAAGAGTCGGGTCATATACCGGAATTAAGAAGAAAGTTGCAAATGAATGAAAAAGAGGCAAATATAGATCTTCTCTTCAGGAACGGGCTTAAAGATTTCGAAGTACTTCCGCCACCCGGGGTTTGTAATAACATTCTCTCGGCTGTCAAAATAAAATCAAGGCCATATATATTTCTGAAGGTTGCTGCTGCTATTACTGTCGTGCTGACGTTGAGTTTTTTGACTTACAGATGGAGCCGCGAAGTCTCATTCGAACCTTCATCCTCCGTAATCGCTTTTAATGTGCCGGTTTCCCCTCCGGTTCTATATAATCCAATTGATAATCCACAGTATTTGCTAAAGGGGAAAATTAATCCGGTTAAAAATTCTTCTGATGTCTTGACTGAAACCGATAATCAGGCTCCAGTTCAGATGGAAATTGAAACAACCTTTTCTCCCGGGCAGATTTTGAATATTAAGGAAACTAAAGGCTTGTATTTGGATAAAAATGAGACAACTAATGATCTGATACTACTATCTCTTAATACATCTGCAATAAATTCTGCAAAGGTTAAATATCCTGATCTGCAATATTTCCCTGATAATACTATTACCAAGCCGGTTAAGAGGTGGTCTATTGAAGCTATGGCCTCGCCAACCTATTATTCGAATTTTAATTCGGGGAGTGATGCATTGTCGAAACAACTGACGTCATCGGAGCAATCTCTGGTTTCATATTCAGGAGGCGTCGCATTTTCATATAAAATAAGTAAAAGATTCAGTATTCAATCGGGTCTTTACTATTCCTCTTTGGGACAAAAGATAGATGGTATAAATTCCTTCAGCGGATTTCAGCAATATCAGATTAGCAAAGGAGCTCCTAACTTTGAGGTGCTTACTGCAAGTGGTACTGTTTATACGAATAATCCTGATGTATTCCTTAGCGCGAACGGCACAAACAGAGTACTTACAGCTTATACAAATGATGTCTTTGACCCTAAAAAAGCAAGTCTTCAACCTGTCAACAATTCACTTGACCAGAATTTCAGTTATCTGGAATTACCAGTTATCTTAAAATATAAAATTCTGGATAAAACAATAGGCATCAATCTTATAGGAGGATTATCGTATAACCTGTTGGTAAGTAACTCGGTTTATACCACTGTTGATGGCACCAAATATTCAATAGGGAAGACTGAAGGATTGAATCCTCTTACTTTAAGCAGTTCCCTTGGGATGGGAATGGAATATAATCTCTCTGGTAAATTATCTCTCAACCTCGAACCGACTTTCAGATATTATCTTAATCCGTTCAATGTAACAACAGGTTCATTTATTCACCCCTATTCTTTCGGGATATTCTCAGGAGTTTCTTATAAATTCTGATACCTGAGCCACTTCAAAGCTGCACAATCATCATTAATTTACTATTTTTTTCTCTGCTCCCGGGCTCTGTTTTTTATATATCACATCTCGCCTATTATACATAATGCATTTTGCATTTATTCATTGATTAATTTACCCTTGCCGAAATTATTTTTCAGGTGCAAAAATGTTACCTTTGCACTTTATTTCTTACGGCTTCAATATTTATGATAAATACTAAAAGGAAAACGGTACTTACTCTCTTTGTTCTGACCGGAACAGTCATTATAATTCTATCAATCGCCCAGAGCTTTAAAGGATTTGGCAGCGCTCCTGCCGGTGCGCATCAGTCAATAGATACGGTTTATAATATCAAATCATTTAAATTACCTGATGAAGTGACATTTGCAGGTGAGAAAATGCCTCTCGACAACTTTGATACCAGGGAGAGCCTTGAACGTGAAATCCTTACAACTGCTTACCGGCACTCTTCAACCATTCTTATCATAAAAAGGGCGAACAGGTACCTCCCAATAATTGAAAAGATTCTGAAAAAAAACAACATTCCTGATGATTTCAAATATCTGGTAGCTGCCGAAAGTGAATACAGCAATATGGTTTCTCCGGCAGGAGCTACAGGATTCTGGCAGATAATGCCTGAAACAGGAAGGGAAGAAGGATTGGAGATAAACACTGTTGTTGACGAAAGATACGATATTGAAAAGTCAACACAGTTTGCATGCGATTATTTTATAAAATCCTATGAAAAATATGGCAACTGGACACTTGCTGCCGCCTCGTACGATGGTGGACGAGCCGCTATAGATGAACAGATTGATATACAGCATCAGCATAATTATTACGATCTTTTATTAAGCGATGAAACAGCAAGATATATATTCAGAGCTGTGGCATATAAACTTATCATCAGTGATCCGGAGAACTATGGATTTAATATTTCAAAAACAGATTTATATCCGGAACTTAAATTCTCTGAAGTTACAGTTGACAGTGCTGTAACCGATTTTTCGGCTTTTGCTGAAAAGTTCGGAACAAATTATAAGATGCTGAAATTCCTGAATCCCTGGCTAAGGAAACCATTCCTGACCCCGAAATTCAAGAAAGAATATCTGATTAAGATTCCTTCGGAAGGGATGCGAAACATCGAAAAAACAGAAAATGGAGAACTGACCTTTTGATGAGGAGAAGTGAAGATGAATGAGGAGATTAAAGTCCTTGGAGCAAGAGTCCATAATTTACAAAATATAGATGTTACAATACCTCGAAACAGTCTTGTAGTAATCACCGGCTTAAGCGGAAGCGGAAAATCATCACTTGCCTTCGATACTATATATGCCGAGGGCCAGAGGCGTTATATGGAGACTCTGTCAGCTTATGCCCGCCAGTTCCTGGGAGGAATGGAACGCCCCGATGTTGATAAGATAACAGGTTTAAGCCCTGTAATATCTATCGAACAGAAAACTACAAATAAAAATCCTCGCTCAACTGTCGGAACTATTACCGAGATATATGATTTTCTCAGGCTTTTATATGCCAGGGCATCCGAAGCATATTCATATACATCCGGCGAAAAAATGGTTAAATACTCAGATAACCAGATACTTGATCTTGTTAAAAGCCGTTTCTCAGGAAAGAAAGTTTTTTTTCTTGCGCCAATAGTCAAAGGCAGGAAAGGACATTATAAAGAGCTTTTTGAACAACTAAGACGAAAAGGTTTCCTTAATGTTCGTATTAATAACGAAATAAGGGAGCTTACCCCCGGAATGAAGCTCGACAGGTACAAAACCCATTATATTGAGTTAGTTGTAGATAAGTTCAAAGTTGGCGATACTTCCGATAAAAGACTATATGATTCAATCCTTATGTCGCTCGATCAGGGTGATGGAGTGATGATGGTTCTGGATAACGAAAATAACGAACCAAGATATTTCAGCCGGCACCTGATGTGTCCGACCACCGGGCTATCATATAATGACCCTGCACCTCATACTTTTTCTTTTAACTCACCACAGGGAGCCTGCCCGCATTGTAACGGCCTTGGTGAGATATCAAGCATCGACGAAGAGAAACTTATCCCTGACAAGGAACTCAGCATCAGAAAAGGAGGGATCGAACCTTTGGGAAAATACAGGAATACCTGGATTTTCTGGCAGATCGAAGCGATAGCTGAAAAAAACGGATTTACACTGGATACGCCAATAAAAGAGATTCCCGAGGATGCTCTCAACAAAATACTATATGGGTCTGATGAGGTGCTGAAGTTGTCAAATACTCCACTCGGGATGACTTCCAACTATTTTCTGACCTTTGAAGGCGTTGTGAATTTTGTCGGGAATGTTGAAACGATAAACGGCAAGAAAAATGGAACAAAAATTAAGGATCAGTATGTCCAATATAATGTTTGCCCCGAATGTCATGGATCACGGCTTAAGAAAGAGTCATTGTTTTTCAGAATAGCTGATAAGAATATTGGAGAGCTCTCTGCCATGGATATTAAAGAGTTATCTCTATTCCTGTCCAATATAGAGGAGAAAATGAACGGGAAACAAAAATTAATCGCTGCGGAAATTCTAAAGGAGATAAGAGCCCGACTTGGTTTTCTTCTTGAGGTCGGACTTGAGTATCTCTCGATGAACAGGGGTGCAAGAACTCTGTCAGGTGGAGAAAGTCAGAGGATCAGGCTGGCCACTCAGATTGGTTCAAGACTGGTCAATGTGCTTTATATTCTTGATGAACCGAGTATAGGGCTGCATCAGAGGGATAACCGGCGATTGATAGCTGCATTAAAACAACTCAGGGATGCCGGCAACTCTGTCATTGTTGTAGAACACGACAGGGAAATGATCCTGTCGGCAGACCATGTTATTGATATGGGACCGGGAGCCGGGCGTCACGGGGGCCTGGTTGTTGCTCATGGGAATCCAAAGGAACTGATGAAACAGGAAACACTTACCTCTTCATATCTTAATAATAAAAAGAGATTCCACATTCCGGAAGAGAGAAGAAAAGGGAATGGTAAATTTCTGAATCTTTCAGGAGCCTCAGGTCATAATCTTAATAATGTGGATGTTGCACTGCCTCTTGGTACTCTTATTTGTGTAACAGGAGTATCAGGAAGCGGTAAATCATCACTCATTAATCAGACTCTTCATCCCGCCCTGGCAAAGAAATTTCATAATTCCGGGAAATCACCCCTGGCTTACAGGGAGATTACCGGACTCGAACATCTGGACAAGGTTATTGAAGTCAGTCAATCACCTATAGGTAAAACTCCAAGATCAAATCCTGCGACCTATACCGGAGTCTTCACTGATATCCGAAAACTGTTTGAACAGACAACTGAGGCCAAGATACGCGGTTTTGGCGCCGGAAGATTTTCTTTTAATGTGAAAGGCGGACGATGTGAAGGATGCGAAGGTGCCGGAATGAAAACCATCGAAATGAATTTCCTGCCTGATGTTTACGTCCATTGTGCTGAATGTAACGGGAAACGGTATAATAGGGAAACACTTGAAGTCAAGTATAAAGGTCAGTCAATAAGTGACGTTCTTGAGATGACTGTCAACATGGCGGTTGAATATTTTGCCAATGTACCATCAATTTATCATAAAATTAAGACACTTCAGGATGTCGGACTTGGCTACATCAAACTGGGACAGCAGTCGACAACACTCTCAGGTGGTGAGGCACAGCGTGTCAAACTGGCCACCGAACTGGCCAGACGCGATACGGGCAAAACACTTTATATACTTGATGAACCAACGACGGGTTTGCATTTTGAGGATGTCAGGGTTTTGCTGGATGTCCTAAATAAACTTGTCGACAGGGGTAACACTATTATTGTGATTGAACACAACCTGGATGTGGTAAAGATGGCTGATTATATTGTAGATCTTGGCAAGGAAGGAGGGAAAGCCGGAGGTAATATTATATTCTCAGGATCACCCGAAGAACTTGCAGAGTGTTCAGACAGTTATACCGGGAAATACCTTAAAGCAGAACTTAAGGCATAAGAATTTAATTATATTTGAGTCGACTAATTTTTATTCAAACTAAAATGGAGAAACCTGCTGATCTTATAAAAGATGCTTTTGAACAGAAGACATGGCATGAAATTCATACAACAGATTCGTGGAGAGTGTTTAAAATTCTGTCTGAATTAGTAGAAGGTTTTGAAAAACTTGCACGAATTGGTCCATGTGTTTCAATTTTTGGTTCAGCACGTACACCTAATAATAATAAGTATTATATACTTGCAGAGGACATAGCTTTCAAGCTTACCCGGAAAGGATACGGAATTATTACGGGAGGCGGACCGGGCATCATGGAAGCCGCTAATAAAGGAGCTACAAGGGGAAAGGGCAAGTCTGTAGGTATAAATATTGATCTCCCGTTTGAACAGCATCCCAATCAGTATATCGATTCTGATAAACTGATTACTTTTGATCATTTTTTTGTCAGGAAGGTTATGTTCATGAAATATGCCCAGGGTTTTATTGTTCTTCCCGGTGGTTTCGGAACATTCGATGAGCTCTTTGAGGCAATGACACTTATCCAGACCAGGAAGATCGGAAAGTTTCCAATAATACTGGTCGGGAGAAAATACTGGAGTGGTTTAATAACATGGATGAAAGAGGAAATGCTTGCTGAAGAGCATAATATTTCACTGGAGAACCTGGATATATTTACCCTTGTTGATACTTCTGATGAAGCTGTGGATTACATAGTTAAGTTCTATTCAAGATATCTTCTCAGTCCAAACTTCTGATCAGACCTTCCTCATTCGATCCATCTCTCTTGAAGCATCTTTGAGTTTGAGAGTTTCACGTTTGTCGTATTCTTTCTTTCCTTTGGAGATTGCGATTTCTGCTTTTGCCAATCCCCGTTTATCGATAAATACTTTAATGACAATGATTGTCAGTCCGCTCTCTTTTGTCTTCCTTTCAATTTTTCTTAATTCACGGGAAGTAAGCAGCAGTTTTCTCTCCCTGAGCGGATCGTGATTATTAAGATTTCCCCACCAGTATTCAGCAATATGCATTCCCTTAATAAAGAGCTCTCCATTGTTGAAAAAACAATATGAGTCAGCGAGAGTTGCTTTCCCGAGTCTTATCGATTTTATCTCAGTTCCCGAGAGCACAATTCCAGCCACAAATTTTTCAATGAACTCATAATCGTGAGAAGCTTTTTTATTCTTAATGACGATATTTCCGGTGCCTCCTTTCATAATCTTTTGAAAAATCAGGGGTTAATGCCCGGCAAAATTAAATAAATTTATGGTATATTGCTTTACCAACAGGAATGATTAAAAATGTGACCGTGGAGATCAATCCTATTTATGATTTATTAATGGTTACCGGGCCGACTGCATCCGGTAAAACTGCTCTTGCTGCTACTATAGCTCAGAGGATAGGAGGTGAGATTATCAGTGCAGATTCACGTCAGGTTTACAGGGGGATGAATCTGGGTACAGGAAAGGACTATGATGATTACCATGTCAGTGGAACTGAAATCCCCTGTCATTTGATTGATATTGTTGAACCAGGGTATAAATATAATGTATTTGAATACCAGCGCGATTTTAACAAAGTTTACTCTAATCTTAAAAAACGGAAAATATTCCCGGTGGTATGCGGAGGCTCAGGTATGTATGCAGATAGTATAATTACAGGATACAAAATGTTTGAAGTTCCACCTGACAGCGGACTGAGAATCGAACTTGAGAAAAAATCGATAGAGGAACTCAAAGAGATCTTATTAACGTTTAAAAATCTTCACAACACTACAGATACAGACACAAAGAAAAGGGTTATAAGGGCAATTGAAATTGAACATTCCCGAAAGAACAAGGGAAATCACAGGAGTGAGTTTCCAAAAATCAGTGCCCTGGTAATCGGTGTAATGTTTGATAGGGACACCAGGCGGAAAAAGATTTCGGAAAGACTAAAGCAGCGCCTCGCTTCCGGCATGATAGATGAAGTGAAGAATCTGATTGAAACAGGAATAAACACTGAAACTTTAATTTATTATGGTCTTGAATATAAGTTTATTACGTTATATCTGACCGGAGGAAGTTCTTACCAGGAAATGGTCAGGGATCTTGAAATAGCTATTCACCAGTTTGCTAAAAGGCAGATGACATGGTTCAGAGGAATGGAACGCAGGGGCATTAAAATACACTGGATCGATAGTCAGTTGCCAATGGAGGAGAAGGTGGAGATGGTGATGGAATTATTAAAGTAGGGAACAGTCGCGACTGTTCCCTACTCATTAAATGGATTATTTCAAATACGTATCCAGCCACTCAAAAAACTCGCGTTGCCAGATAACGGAATTCTGTGGTTTTGTAACCCAATGGCATTCATCCTCAAAGAAAAGCAGCTTGCTGGGAACGCCATGTAACTGGGCAGCCGTGAATGCTTCCATACTCTGAGTATAGGGGATCCTGAAATCATTCGCTCCGGTAATTATAAGTATAGGTGTTGTCCATTTTTCAACCATAAGGTGAGGAGAGAATTTATAGCTTGGCAGATTTTTCCAGTAAGGACCTCCATAATCTTTGTTCGGAAACCATAGTTCTTCAGTGGCTCCGTATTCGCTTTCAAAATTGAACACACCGCAATGGGAAATAAACGCTTTGAATCTTCCCTGGTGAACGCCGGCAAGATAGAAAATCGAAAAGCCACCGTAACTTGCCCCGACTGCACCCATTCTCTTTGCATCAATATAAGGTTCTTTTGCCATCATATCGGTTGCATCAAGATAGTCCTGGATGTTTTTTCCTCCATAATCACCGGAAATCTGTTCTTTCCATTCCTGACCAAAGCCGGAAACACCACGACGGTTTGGTGCAAATACTATATAGCCTTTTGCTGCCATCATCTGCATATTCCACCTGTACGACCAGAACTGATCCAGTGAGGACTGCGGTCCTCCTTCGCAGAAGAGCAGAGCAGGATATTTTTTTGAGGAGCTAAAGTCCGGAGGATAGATTACCCACATCTGAAGGTCTTTCTTATCTTTTGTCTGAGTATGTTTCTCCTCAACCTTACCCATCTTGATATTATCATATATATTCTTATTTATTGCAGTGATCTGTTTGATCGACGAGGTTTTCATATCAATGACGGAAAGTTCAGGAGCCATAGACATTGAAGTCAGTTGTGAAACCATGACTCCTGCCTTTAAACTGATTGGCCCGAGATTATGGACTCCTTCTGTTACCTTTGTTACACCTTTCCCCTCAATGTCAGTTTTGAATACCTGAGAGGTTCCCAGATACGAACAAATAAAGTACAGAGTTCTTTCGTTATCCCAGGTAATATTTGATACATCAAAATTCCATCCTTTCGAAATCCATGTTCTGGTTCCATCTTTGATATTGTAAACGAACAACCGGTCGAGATCAGCTTCATACCCATCTCTCTCCATGCTCTGATATGCTATCTTTGAACCATCGGGTGAAAAAACCGGGTATCTGTCGTATCCCTTGTTCCCTTCAGTTATATTTATTTCTTTTCCTGTTTCAAGGTTGTACAGGTAAATATCTGAATTCGTGCTTTGAGCGTCTGCTTTGCCATAAAGCCTTTTACTTGTATATGCTATTGACTTCCCGTCGGGATTCCAGGCAATTTCACCATCATCAAAGTATGGAGAAGTAGGTGATTCAAACCTCTGTACTTCCATAATATCCTTTCCTTCTGAAACAGAAGTTCCGTTAAAGGAGGCAACAAAAATATGGCTGTATGAATAATCACTCCAGTAGTTCCAGTGTCTGTACATCAGATCGTTGATAATCCTGACATTTGCCTTAGGAAATTTATGTTTCTCATTAGCAGTCTGGTCTAATTTGACTCTCCTGGTAAAATATATCCTGTTCCCATCTGGTGAAATATTGAAAATTTCAAAATCGCTTATGCCAGAAATTTCCTTCTGCTCTGAGCCGTCTGCTTTCATCGCACATAGTTTCCCTTTATTTACATAAGCAATAGATTTACCGTTGTTGATCCATTGCGGAGAACTTCCACCATCGCTGGTCAGTTGCACAGGATTACTCCCATCAGATGCTGTCTTAAAAATGTTTGTCCGTCTTGCCTCACTCTGAAGATCTATATCTGTAACTGTATATAAAACGGTTGACCCGTCGGGAGAAAGTGCAAACGTTCCGAGCCTTCCGAATTTCCACATTATTTCAGGAGTCATTACTCCACCTGCTTTCTCTTCTGCAGTCAGTTGATTATTGAACTGGGGCAAAGCCTCCTTTGCGACAGGCAGTTTTTGTTTGCATGAAGATGTAAAAAGCAGTGCTAAAAGAATTACCGGTATAAGATATCTTTTCATGGTTTTATATTATTTAAAAAATTATTATTTCTTGAGTGCTTCAGATACTTTAGCTTTCAGTTCATCATACAACTCCGGATTATCCTTAAGGATCTGTTTGACAGCATCTCGACCCTGACCAAGTTTGGTATCTCCATAACTGAACCAGGAACCGCTTTTCTTGATAATTTCAAAATCTACTCCCAGGTCAACAATCTCTCCAAGCTGGGAGATCCCCTCACCGTAAAGTATATCAAAATCAGCTTTTTTGAAGGGCGGTGCCAGCTTATTCTTCACAATTTTGACCCTTGTCCGGCTGCCAATTATTTCTTCACCTTCTTTCAACTGGCTTGTACGACGGATATCTAATCTTACCGATGCATAAAACTTCAAAGCATTACCGCCAGTAGTAGTTTCCGGATTGCCGAACACTACCCCTATCTTATCCCTGAGCTGATTAATGAAAACACATGATGTGTTTGTTTTATTGATATTTGCTGTCAGTTTTCTAAGAGCCTGAGACATCAGTCTTGCCTGCAGACCCATCTTGGAATCACCCATTTCACCCTCAATTTCAGCTTTTGGTGTGAGTGCTGCAACTGAGTCAATGACTATTATATCGAGAGCTCCTGACCGGATGAGATTATCAGTGATTTCAAGTGCCTGCTCTCCGTTGTCAGGCTGAGAAATAAGCAGATTTTCAACATCTACGCCCAGTTTCTCGGCATAATTCCGGTCAAATGTATGTTCAGCATCTATAATTGCAGCAATACCGCCATTTTTTTGTGCTTCGGCTATACAATGAATAGCAAGTGTTGTTTTTCCGGATGCTTCCGGGCCATAAATCTCTATTACTCTTCCGCGGGGAATTCCACCAATACCCAGAGAAGCATCAAGTCCAATTGAACCTGTTGAGATGACCTGAATGTTGTCAATGGCATGATCACCTAACTTCATTATTGTTCCCTTACCAAAATCCTTCTCAATTTTCCCAAGTGTAACCTCAAGTGCTTTAAGCTTTTCTTTGTTTATTTCTTTTCTTTCTACGCTCATATAATTGGTTTTATTTATTATAAATATCGAAAATCTGTTCAGTGTGACTGCCAGTATCGACTTTTGTGATTATCTTTTCAATTACCCCTTTCTCATCAATAATAAATGTTGTTCTGATTACACCCATATAACTCTTTCCATACATTTTTTTTTCTCCCCAGACTCCGTAATCATTCAGAATTTTTTTTGAAGTATCGGCGATAAGTGAAAAAGGAAGTGAATATTTACCGGCAAAACCCTTATGTGACTTTTCATTGTCGGGACTTACCCCGATAATAACAAAACCTTTGTTCAAAAATGAATCCCAATTATCACGCAGATTACATGCTTCTGCCGTACAACCTGGTGTGTTATCTTTTGGATAAAAATATAAAACTACCTTTTTCCCTGAAAAATCACTCAGTTTTAAAGATTTGCCATTCTGATCGATACCCTCAAAACCCGGGGCTTTCATTCCCTCTTTTAATTGTATCATGGTTATTTATTTTGTTATTATGGGTAAATTTACGAAGTTTGAATTGTTATTTGCAATAAATCATTCATTTGTTATTAACATAAATCTTCTGGCAAAGAATAATAACTTCAAAGTAATGTATTGAAAATTAATTATTTGCCAATTAAAGTACCAGTATGAAATTGAAGAAAGAGATAAGTTTGTTTTGCTTTTTAATGGTTATTGAAATACCTTTTAATAATCTTTTTTCCCAGAACATTCAGACGAAACCTACCCGCCAGTCATCTTTTGAAGCATTTTCACAAGGGAATTATGAAAAGGCATACACCGAATTCAGGGAACTGCTCCTGACTTATACTAAAGATCCGTTGTATAAGTACTACTCAGCCGTTTGCCTGATAAGGTTGAACAAGGACCCGGGTGAAGCAACAAACCTTTTGAAAGAGGCTCTTCAGGGTGGTGGAAATGTAAAGACATTACCATCTGATGGATTATTTTATCTTGGGCGCGCACAGCAAATGTCGGGAAAATTCCAGGAGGCTGTTGAATCTTATAATTTGTTCACAACCCAGGCTGGGAAGAAAGCGGCCAGAGAACTTGGCGTACCTGAATTTTTGATGCAATGCAATCAAAAGAAAGGACAAATTTCAAATTCTGAAATTAAACCAGTTGGAAGTTTAAAAGCTGAAAAAACAGACTCCGTTAAAGTTGTAACTAAAACTGCAATAAAGGAACCAATTCAAAAAAATGGTGAAAAGGTGACTTCACCAAAAGAGAACCTTCCTGCAAACTATGAAATATTATTAAATGAAGCTATTGGTTTTCAATTTAAAGCAGATTCACTTCTTGAGCTCGCCGGGGAGCAGAGAAAAGAGCTGGAAAAACTTACAGATCCTGAAAAGTCTGCCCTGAAGGTACGGATTTCTGATAATGAGAAACTTGCTGCATCTTTTCAAAGGTCAGCCGATCAGAAATACAGCGAAGCTCAGCTTGCTCTAAACCCTCAACATGATACTTCCAGGCTACAAAAAGTGACTCCTGAAAAACCGGCAACCAGGCTTGCCAGGGATTCTGCAGGAACGGCTGATAACAGAATTGTCCAAGTAGCAAATAAAAGACCAGATACAACTAAAGTGGTTATTCCTTCTGTCAAACCCCAGATTGAAATATTTGCTGTTTTTGACGCATCGGCTAAACCTGTAACAGACCCGAAAGCCAGGATAGTAATTGATCCTGATGTGCCTGAGGGCCTGATTTACCGTATTCAGATAGCCGTCTTCCGGAATCCTGTTGTACCAGCTTATTTCAAAGGGATCACTCCTGTTTACGGCTTTAAGATTGCAGGAACGGATAAGACTATTTATTACGCAGGCATGTTTCGCAAATCTTCAGATGCCACTAAAGCTTTAGCGACAGTGAAAGGCAAAGGATTCAAAGATGCATTTATAGTCGCTTTGTCGGGAAATAAAAATGTTTCACCCGACAGGGCAGCATTACTGGAAAAGGAGTGGGGGAAGAAACCTTTTACGTCCAATGATAAAGCTCTTTTTGAGACTAAAAACGACACTATTCCTGCAACACTCACATTCAGAGTTGAAGTAATCAGATCATTGAAACCTCTGAAAGATGATGCAGTTGAAGGGATCAGGAAAATGGCCGGTAGCAGGGGACTGGATATTCAAACCGTTGAAGACGGGAAAATTGCTTATTTGGTTGGGAAATTTATTACTTTTGATACTGCTGCTGAGTATGCTGACCTTCTAAAAAGAAACGGATACCGTGAAGCTCAGGTTGTTGCATGGCTTGGAAAAAAAGAGATTTCAATAGAAACGGCAAGACAACTATTTGACAATACGAAATGAAGGAAAAAACATTACATAAGGATGATAGTCTGAAAAGCGGAAGCGAATCGAGTTCATTGATTCTTTATAACGATGATATCAATACTTTTGAACATGTCATTAAATCGTTAGTAGAAGTTTGCGGCCACGACACAGTTCAGGCAGAACAATGTGCTCTGATAGTCCATTTTAAAGGAAGCTGCGAGGTAAAAATAGGGGTTGTGGAGGTGCTTAATGCCATGAGCAGGTCTCTAAATGCAAAAGGGCTTAATTCGAAAGTCGAAAGCCTGTAAGTAAACTTATTTCTCCCTGTGAAATATTCTGTTAAGGGCTCTGTCAAACAGTGTAAGTATTATAATTCCGATAAACACGTACATCACAACCGATGGAAGGGTAACCCTGAAGATCGAAGTCAGTTTAATCTCAGGCATTGAGAAATTAAGGTTT